>CAZVDW010000094.1:0-17030 GCA_964625645.1 uncultured Rhodospirillaceae bacterium | reverse complement strand
GTGACGCCTTCAATGTGATCCCGAATACGGTCGAGCTCGGCGGCACGGTGCGGCATTTCGACAGCGCGGTCGGCGAAATGGCGGAGCGGCGCATGCGCGAGGTGGTCGAAGGTGTCGCCGCCGCGCATGGCACCGCTGTCTCCTTTTCCTACCGCAAGGGCTATCCGCCGACCATCAACCACGCCGAGGAAACCGCCTTCGCGCGCGAGGTCGCGGCAGATGTGCTGGGCGGGCAAGCGCCCGAGCAGCCCCGCGTGATGGGCTCCGAGGACTTCTCCTTCTTCCTCGAGGAAAAGCCGGGGGCCTACGCCTTCGTCGGCAATGGCGATGGCCCCGCCTGCGTCACGGTGCACAATCCCCATTACGACTTCAACGACGAGATCCTGCCCGTCGGTGCAAGCTTCTTCGCGCGCTTGGTGGAGACCGCGCTGCCCCGCTCCACGGCGGTCTGAGCGGGCCTGCTCCAATGCCGAGATTCGCCGCCAATCTCTCCACCATGTTCACCGAGCTGGATTTTCTCGAGCGCTTCCGTGCGGCGGCGAATTGCGGCTTCCCCGCGGTCGAGTTTCAGTTTCCCTATCAATGGCGGGTAGGCGAGATCGCCGAGCAACTCTTCGCCAACGGCCTGGAGCTGGTGCTGTTCAACGTGCCGCCGGGCGACCTGGCGGCGGGCGAGCGTGGGCTTGGCGCCGTGCCGGGGCGCGAGGAGGACTTTCGCGACGGTGTGCGCCGCTCGCTCGACTATGCCGAGAGCCTGCGCTGTTCGCGTCTGCACCTGATGGCAGGCATGCTCGGGGCGGGCGATGACGCGACCGCTGCGCACGCCTGTTTCGTCGAGAACCTGCGCTGGGCGGCAGCGGCATGTGCCGGGCATGGCGTGCGTGCCCTGATCGAGCCCATCAACTCCAGGCACGACATACCGGGCTATTTCCTCGACACGATAGACCAGGCGCGCGCCATCACGGACGAGGTCGCGAGCGACAATCTCTTCCTGCAGTTCGACTTCTATCACCGCCAGATCATGGGCGGCGATCTGGCGGCGGCCTTCGCGGCGGCGCTGCCGCTCATCGATCATATCCAGATCGCCGGCGTTCCCGGCCGCCACGAGCCGGACAATGGCGAGATCAACTACCCCTATCTGTTCAATTTGATCGACAGTCTCGGCTATCGCGGCTGGATCGGTTGCGAGTACAGCCCGGCCGGTGCGACACGCGATGGCCTTGCCTGGGCCTTCGACTATGGCATTAGTGGCCACGGCGGTGGCTGAACAGGGTAGAATGATGCCAAGGGGTGAGTGGTGGCCGTTTCGGCAGAGAGGACGGTGACGTGGGCATTTCGAGCGACGACCTGCAAAGGCTGCGTGACGCCTCGACGCCTGAGCTGCGCGGGCGCATTGTCGGCGAGATCGGTGCCGAATTCGCGGCCGGCGACCTGACGCCGCGGGCGCGCGCCGACGCTGTCGCCATATTCCGCGCCTTGCTCGACGATGTCGAAGTCGAGGTTCGCCGCAGCATGTCGCAGGCCCTGGCGCGCACCCCCGAGCTGCCGAACGATATCGCCAAGCGCCTGGCGCGCGACGTGCTGGAAGTCTCGGAGCCCGTGATCGAGCTCTCGGATGCGCTCAGCGAGAACGATCTGGTCGAGATCGTCGAGAACCCGGTACCCCAGGAGCTGCGGCAGAATTACGGCGTCGGCGAGCGCTCGTCGCTGGTGGTCGAGATCGAGCGCCGGCTCAACTCCGTGGCACGGCGCTCAGCCATATCGGGACGCTTGAGCGACAAGCTCGTCGATCACGGCAGCCCCGGCGTGGTGGCGACCCTGCTGTCGAATTCCGGCGCCACCATCGAGGAGCCGACCGCGCACAAGGCGATGGACCGCTTCGGCAACGACAACGTCGTGCAGGACGCGTTCGCCAGCCGCGACAGCCTGCCGATGGGGGTGGTGGAGCGCCTGCTTTTCGTGGTCTCGCAAGCCATGCGGGACTCGCTTTGCAGCAAGCATATGGTGCCGCCGGCCGCGGTCGCGGGTATCTCGCAGCAGGTCAAGGAACGCGCGACCATGGCCCTGCTCACGGACGGTTCGGCCCGCGGCGCGCGCAAGCTCGTCGAGACCCTGGCGCGCCAGGATCGGCTGACCGCGACATTGATCCTGCGGGCGCTGTGCACCGGCCGCTTCGCCTTCGTGGAGAACGGCCTCGCCAGCATGGCCGAGCAGCCGGTCGAGATCGTGCGCAGCACCTTGCGCCACGGCGCTGAGGACGACCTCGCCGCGCTTTATCGCGACGCCCACGTGCCGGCCCAGGTCCTCCCGGCCCTGGACCGTGCCGTCGCCGTCGCCTACCGCGAAGGCGTCTCGGCCGACCCGGACGACGGCAATGCCTACAGCACGCACATGCTGGGGGCGCTGAGCCCCGTGGTCACGGCGGGCAAGGATGCCCTGCCGGCCGGCGCCATCGCCGACATCGACGCCGTGATCGCCCATGTCGGGCGTGGCCTGGCAGCCTCGGAGTAATGCCAAGGTGCATATCGCAGCGCTGAGTGTTCTGGTTTGCCTGTTGCTCGGCGCGCCGCTGGCGGCAGCTTACGAGCCGGTATCCGTGCCGCCGGTCGATGAAAGCTACAAGGATCCCGCGCTTCAGTCCCTGCGCAACCGCCTGCTCGATGCCCTGGCGCGCCGCGATGTCGCTGCGGTCCTCGCCATCGCCTCGCCCGGTATCATGCTGAGCTTCGGCGGCGATGGCGGCCGCGCCTCCTTGCGACGGTGGCTGGAAGACGACGACGGCCAGTACTGGTCCGATCTCGAGCGCGCCTTGCGCATGGGCGGACGTTTCCTTGACGGCAGGGCCGAGTTCTGGGCGCCGTTCATCTTTCTCGCGCCGGAGCTGGACGACGAGGCCTTCGACCCGTTCGAGACCTATGTCGTTACGGGCAACCAAGTCTCGGTACGCGCGGAACCCTCAACAGCCTCGGATAGCCTCGCCACACTGGGCCATGAAGTCGTCGTGGCGAGATGGCTGGAAGACGGCGGCCAGTTTTCCGGCGACGGCGCCTGGCTCGCCGTCGAGCTACCCGACGACCGGGGACCGGGTTGGATCGCCAGCCGCTACGTCTATTCCGCCGTCGGCTATCGTCTGGGCTTCCGCCGCGAGAACGGAAGCTGGACCTGGACGGTCGCCATCGCGGGCGACTGAGCAGCACCGTCACATAGTTAATGGCGTTGATTTACGCAGCGGATTCACAGATTCTCTGAATTCTGATATCGCTCTCACAACAGAGTGTTGAACGGAGCTTAATTATGCAGTGCCGGATGCTAGCGACGATCGGCTACGAGAAGTCAACGCAGGAGGACTTCGTGGCAACACTACTGGCTCATGGTATTGACATATTGATAGACATTCGAGAGCGCGCCCAGTCGCGCAAGCCTGGATTCTCAAAGACTGCTCTGTCCGAGGCAAACCGCGCGGCAGGTATTGAGTATTTACATTTTCGGGAGTTAGGAGACCCTAAGGCGGGTCGAGACGCTGCCCGTGCCGGGAAGATTGAGCGTTTCATCGAAATATTCTCTGAAGTGCTCGAATCTGAGTCTGCGATACAGGCGTTGGCCTCACTCGAGGAGCTTGCGAGGTCAAAAAGAATTTGCCTCATGTGTTATGAGGTTGACCATAATCTTTGCCATAGGAAGCTTGTGTCTGATATATTGCAAGTATCGTTAGGTTGTGAAGCCATTCACCTCCGAGTTTATGATCGTGTTTCAAATGGGCGCCAAAGAGGACGAATGCTTCATTCTCGTCAAGGCACAACCGCACAGGTCTAGCGCATACTTCGAGACAGTTTGTTGCGCTGGAATAGGTCGGGATGGGCGATGGCGACGACAGTACCCCATTCCGTATAGAATTCTTTTTGACAACCAAAAATTCGCTGGCTGGGATTGGATAGCTTACGAGTATACGAAGCCAAAAGAGGATAAGCGGTCGGAAAGCCAAAAGGTCATTCCAGAAAGCCTTGTCGTCGGCAACCGGATCAAGGACTCGGAACGCGCGCCATTTCTCAATCCGCTCATACGTGAGTCGTTCGCAGATTCCGATGAACGCCAAGAGTCGTTAACGTTACTGCGCCCGAGGTCACTCGAAATTCAGTGGGTTGAAAAATCGAGATCGGAGCTTGAGTCGGAGAGAGCGAAGCATGCTGAGCTAGCAAATCAATTGCCTCTATTCGACAAGCCCGCAAGACCCATCGAGCCATGCCCTATACAGTTCGCCGCGCGCTGGCATGATAGCAACGGTATCGCTCACCGTCATGAATGCGATGATTGGGAAACCTCAACAGCGTTCAACCGTTTTGAGAAGAACTATGGGCGTGAGAAAGCTTTGGAAATCATTCGTATGAAATTTGAATCCCAATATTTTCAAAGTGGTCTAGTTCTGGCCTTCAGCACCCATAGCAGGCGGAACGCTACCTACGGAACGCCCAATCAATGGCTACTTGTCGGACTCATCCGTCTCGATGACGACAAGCAGCAAGACCTTCTTCTGGGTTAGCGTCAGTTGAACCCCACGTTTTCAAGCATTCGGAGGCACAGCTACCAAAATAGGCAGTAGATGGGCCATGAGAAGCGGGTGAGGACAGGATTGACTCGGCCGGACGCGTTAGGCTCATGTCACCGGCCCTTCCTTTCGTGCTGATACCCACCCTCCTGTATGATCGGTATATGAGCGATCGCATTGCCGTTGTCACCGGCGCCAATGCGGGCCTTGGCAAGGAGACCGCTATCGGCCTGGCAAGAGCCGGGCTGACGGTGGTCATGGCCTGCCGCAGCCGTGAGCGGGGCGAGGCTGCCAGGGCCGATATCCTGGCTCGTCTGCCCGGCGCCGACCTCGAGGTGATGGCGCTCGATCTGGCAAGCCTGGCCTCGGTCAGGGCCTTTGCCGCGGCCTTCCGCGAGGCCCATCCCAGGCTCGATCTGCTGATCAACAATGCCGGCATCATGATGCCGCCACCCGCTCGCAGCGAAGACGGCTTCGAGATCCAGATGGCGGCGAACCATTTCGGCCACTTCCTGCTCACGGCGCTGCTTATCGGCCAGATGCCAGACAGCCCGCAAAGCCGCGTCGTCTCGCTTGCCAGCGTCGCCCACAAGCGCGGGCGCATCCGGCCCGATACGCTGGCGACCGCGGGCGATTACCGCCAAAGCAAGCTCGCCTGCCTGATGTTCGCCTTCGAGCTCGACCGCAGGCTGGCGCGCGCCGGCAGGAATATCCTCTCCGTGGCGGCCCATCCCGGCGTCTCGCTGACGCCACTGGTGCGGCATATGAACCCGCTGCTGATAGCGCTGCTGCGCTATACGATCGCGCCGGTCCTTTTCCACTCGGCAGCGCGCGGGGCGGAAGCGACGCTGCTCGCCGCGCTCGGCAGCGAGGTTGAAGGCGGGCAGTATCTGGGGCCGCAGGGCTTCATGGAAATGCGTGGGCGCCCCGGCCCCGCCCGCGTCGCGCCCCAGGCGCGCGACGAGGCCATGGCGCGCCGGCTCTGGGAAGCGTCCGAGGCACTGACGGGTGCCGCCTTTACGTTCGACACTTAGCTGTCGAACTGTCGCAGCACGGCGCCCGGCATGGCGTTGCCTTTTTCGGTCAGGTGAGCGGGATGCCGGCGACGCGGGCCTCGAAGGCGGGGCGTGCCCGGATGCGGGCGAACCAGGCATCGAGCGCGGCCATCGCCGGGGGCGACTCGGCGAGCGAGAACCAGCGCCAGGCCAGGATGGCAAGCGGTATGTCGGCGACAGTGAAGGCATCGCCCATGATCCACTCGCGCCCCTCCAGGCGGGCATCGAGAATTTGCCAGAGCGGCAGCGCCGCCGCTTCGGGTTCGGCGATCTGAGCCTCGGTGTAGGCCTCCGGCGTGCGCACGCGGCCCCAGAAGATGGTCGTCAGCGGCGCCAGCATGGTGGTCTGCTGCCAATCCATCCAGCGGTCCGCGTCGGCGCGCGCCAGCGGGTCGGTGGGCCACATCGCGCCGGCAGCGTATTTCGCCGCGAGATAGCGCAGGATGGCGTTGCTCTCCCACAACACGAAGCCGTCGTCCTCGATGGTCGGCACACGGGCATTGGGATTGCGCGCCAGCATGTCGGCATCGCTGGTGCGGCCGAAGTCGCCGCCGATCTCCTCATGTTCGAAGCGCAACGCCGCCTCGTCGCAAAACCACAACACCTTCTGCACGTTCGACGAATTGCGCCGTCCCCAGACCTTGAGCATGGGATGCTATTCCGCGGCCTGCGCCGCTTCCGGCGACAACGGCAGGCCGACGCCGATCATGCTGTCGCGGGTGACCAGCTTGGCAAGCCGCTCCTCGCTCCAGCCCTCGCTGCCGTCGGGCCGGCGCGGCAGCACCATGTAGCGCATGTCGGCGGTGGAATCGTGCACCCGCAGCTCGACGCCGTCGCCGACCGTGACGCCGAATTCGCCGAGTACCGTGCGCGGCTCGCGCACCACCCGCTTGCGGTATTCCGGCGCCTTGTACCAGTCTGGCGGCAGGCCGAGGATCGAGCGCGGATAGCAGGAACACAGCGTGCAGACGAAAAGATTGTGCACCTCGTCGGTGTTCTCGACCACCACCAGCAGGGTGCCGTCGACAACGAGGCCGAGCTCCTCGGCCGCGGCGCTGCCGTCGGCCAGCATGCGTGCGCGATAGCCCTCGTCGGTCCAGGCGCGGGCGACCATGCGGGCGCCGTCGGCCGGGCTGCGGGCGTCCATGCGTGCCATCTGGCGCTCGATGCGCGCTTCGTCGAGCACGCCATGCTCGACCAGCAATTCGCGCACCGCGACCGCGAGATGACGGTAATAGGGATCGTGGACGCCGTGGCGGTGTTTGACTTCGTCGCTCATGACGCCTGCTCCAGCCAATGTTCGTAGATCTCGACCTCGACGCAGTCCCGGGCCGGGCCCGTGTAGTCGGGCCAGAGGTGGCTTTGCGGAAAACGCACCCGGTAGAGGGTCTGTTTGGGCAGCCCGTCCTCGCCATAGGCGAGGGCTTCGGGATTGCGAAAATCGCCGCAGATGCGCTCGATCTCGCCACTCTTGCCGCGCACATACCAGGGCGTGCGCAAATGGGGCTTGCGCGGCTCGTCCGGCGGGTCGCGATCGGCCACCCGCACGCGCTCGCCGACGGCGAAGCGGCTCATGCCTCGCCGTCCCGCGCCGCCACCGCGGCCACGCGCGCGCCCACCTCGGCCTCGTCGAGCACGCCTTTCTCGACCAGGATGGCGGCAATGGAGGCGATCCAGCGCTCGTAATAGCTCAAGCTCGCATAGGCGTCGGGCGCCAGCGCCTCGATGCCGCGGCGCAGCTCGTCGACGCGCACGATCTTCTCTTCCTGGATCAGCAGCGACAGCAGCGCATCGATGCGCTTCTCCCAGACGTCGTAGTCGTGCTCGCCGAGCTCGACCGGCCCCGCCGGCTGGCCGCCCATGTCATGATGACTGCGCATGATGCTCCTCCTGCGCCGCATTGTGGGCCGGGCTGCGGGAGCTTGGCAAGGGTGGGAAAGGGAGCTCACGCGGAGGCGCGGAGAGGTCGAGACCGACAGGCGACGCTGTCCGCCAATGTCGGAATGAGATAGGTTCCGGTCACCATTTATTTCGACGATTCTTCATTATTTTCAATATTTTAGAAAGGCGCATATTGAAATATTTCTTAACCTATTGATATCACTTGATAAAGAATAAATTAATAGGTGACCGGTACCGATCTTTGGTACCGATCTTTCCGTCCAGCCGGTCCAGTCTTCAGAGCAATCTTCCGCTGCGCGGAACCCAAGCCTCTCTCCCCTCGCCCCCGCATGCCTTGTTCGAAAAGAGACGCGGGAGCGAGAGAGCCGGAGGCTGGGAAGCGCGTAGCGCTAAACGAAACAATGCGGCGACGCGGGACGCGCTCCGTTCGATCTTCACTGTCGCCAGCGACGCCAGAGCCAATCCCATGGGTAGGTATGGAGATCGGTTCCGGACACCATTTATTTCAACGATTTCTCTATATTTTCAATACTTTAGAAAGGTGCATACTGAGGTGTTCTTTAACTTGCTGATATCAAAAGAAAAGGTGCGAATTAATAGGTGACCGGTACCGGATTAACGCTGTTGGCTGACTTTCCCCGTCATAGCAGCGAAAGGCGGCCCCTCCGCGCGCTCCGCGGCTCCGCGTGCCCACCTTCTTTGCGATGCCCTCAGCCCAACCTCGCCACGAAGTCCGCCAGCGCTTCGCCGATCTGGTCGGGGGAGTCCTCCTGGATGAAGTGCAGGCCGGGCACGCTGACTTCGGTCTGGTTGGGCCAGGCGCGGCAGAACTCGCGCTGCCCGCCGACGAGGATGCTGCCCGGATCGGCATTGATGAAGAGCTTGGGCAGGTCGCTTGCCGCCAGCCATTGCGAATAGGCCTCGGCGATGGCGACCACATCGGCGGGCTCGCCGTCGATGGGGATCTGACGCGGCCAGGTCAGGGTCGGGCGGCGCGATTCGCCGGGCTCGGCGAAGCGCTGGCGGTAGTGCGCCATCTCGGCATCGGTGAGGCCGCGGGCCACGGCGCGGGGCAGCAGCACTTCTACGAAGAGGTTCTTGGTCAGCACCATGTCCTCGCCGGCCGGCGAGCGCAGGGCCCGGAAGAACTCGCGCGCGGCGTCGGGCCAATCGGTCCAGCTCACGGGGCGTACCAGCGCCTCCATGTAGGCGATGCCGGCGATGCGGTCCTGGTGGCGAAAGGCCCAGTGGAAGCCGAGGGCCGAGCCCCAGTCGTGCACCACGAAGACGGCGTCACGAAGGTCCATGGCTTCGAGCCAGGCATCGAGATACCGCGCGTGGCTGGCGAAAGTGTAGTCGCCGTCCGACGAGGCGCCAGAATCGCCCATGCCGATGAGGTCCGGTGCCAGGCAACGATTGCCCTCGGCCAGATGCGGAATGATATTGCGCCAGAGATAGGAGGAGGTGGGATTGCCGTGCAGGAACACCACCGGGCGAGCGTCGGCCTTGCCGGTATCCACATAGGCGATCTCGGAATCGAGCACCGCGACGCGCTGGCGCGGGTGCGGATCGGCGGGTGATGGGGTGGTGGTCATGGCGGTCCTCCCTGCTGTCGGCGCATTTGGGCGTGCGCTGCCAATTGAGTCAAGCCGCGCGGGCGCGTATCTTGGCGGCCGGAATTACGACAGGGAGGCCGGCATGGCACGGTTGGACGGCAAGGTCGCATTGATCACGGGCGGGGCATCGGGCATCGGCAAGCGCAGCGCGATGCGCATGGTCGGCGAAGGCGCGCGCGTGGTGATCACCGACATCCAGGCCGAAGCGGGCCATGCGGCGGCAGAAGAGATCGGCGGCGACACCCTGTTTCTCGAACACGACGTCACCCACGAGGCCGGCTGGCAGGCTGTCGTCGAGGTCGCGCTGACCCGCCACGGCCGCCTCGACGTGCTGGTCAACAGCGCCGGTATCGCCGAGATGGGCAATGTCGAGGAGACCGCGTTCGAGGACTGGAAGCGCACCCAGGCGGTCAACTCCGATGGCGTCTTCCTCGGCTGCAAGTATGGCGTGGCGGCGATCAAGCAGACCTCGCGCGAGGCAGGCGCGGGCGGCTCGATCGTCAATATCTCTTCCGTCTCGGGGCTCATCGGCGGCCACAACCTCGCCGCCTACAACGCCAGCAAGGGCGCGGTGCGCCTGCTCACCAAGTCGGTGGCGCTCTATTGTGCCCGCCAGGGCTACAACATCCGCTGCAACTCGGTGCATCCCACCTTCATCGACACGCCCATGGTCAAGGCCATGTACGAAGGCGCGCCCGACCCGGCCAAGACCAAGGCCAAGCTCGAGCGCCAGATCCCCCTCGGCCATATGGGCGAGCCCGACGATATCGCCTGGGGCATCGTCTATCTGGCCTCCGAGGAATCGAAATTCATGACCGGCACCGAGTTCGTGCTCGATGGCGGCATCACGGCCATGTAGCCAACCATGAACCTTGCCGAGTGGCTGTACCGCAGCGCGCGCACGCGGCCCGACGCGCCGGCGCTTTTCGTCGGCGAAAGCCTGGTCGCCGACTATCGCGAGTTCGCCCGTCGCGCCGCGGCGATTGCCGGCGGGCTGGCGCGGGACCATGGCATCGCTCCCGGCGACCGGGTCGGCGTCTTCATGAAGAACCGCATCGACTATCTCGACGCCCTTTACGGCATCTGGTGGCTGGGCGCGGCGGCGGTGCCGATCAATGCCAAGCTGCATGCCCGCGAGGCCGAGTGGATTCTCGACAATGCCGGCTGCCAGGCCGTCTATTGCGACGGCGGCACGGCCGCGGCGCTGACGACCGAGGCCACCATCCTTTCCGTCGACGGCCCGGCCCATGCGGCGATGCGCGACGGCGAGGGACCGGCACGGCCGTTAGCGCGCGAACAAGATGACCTCGCCTGGCTGTTCTATACCTCCGGCACCACGGGGCGGCCGAAAGGCGTCATGCTGTCGCACGGGAATCTTGCGGTGCAGGCGCTGTGTTACGTCATGGACGTGGAGCCCATCGGACCCGAGGACGCCATCCTCTACGCCGCGCCGATGTCCCACGGTGCCGGGGTCTACAATTTCCAGAACGTGCGCGCCGGTGCCCGCCACGTGGTGCCGGACTCGGGCGGCTTCGATGCGAACGAGGTGCTGGACCTCGGCCTAACCTTGCGCAATGTCTCCCTGTTCGCGGCGCCGACCATGGTGCGCCGCCTGGTCGATGCCGCCAAGGCCCGCGGGGTGGACGGCGACGGCATCAAGAGCGTGATCTATGGCGGCGGGCCGATGTACCGCGCCGACATAGAAGAGGCCATCGCGGTCATGGGCCAGCGCTTCATCCAGATCTACGCCCAGGCCGAATCGCCCATGACCATCACCGCATTGGGGCGGCGCTGGCACGAATCCCGGGCCCATCTGTCTTCCGTAGGCCTCGCCGAAAGCGCGGTCGAGCTGCGCATCACCGGCGAGGACGGTGCGGTGCTGGGGCCGGGCGAGGCGGGCGAGATCGAGGTCAAGGGCCCGGCGGTGATGCTCGGCTACTGGAACAATCCGCAAGCGACCGCCGAGACGCTGCGCGACGGCTGGCTGCGCACGGGCGACGTCGGGGTGCTCGACGAGGACGGCTTTCTCAGCTTGCGCGACCGCTCCAAGGACATGATCGTCTCCGGCGGCAGCAACATCTATTCGCGCGAGGTCGAGGAAGTGCTGCTGCGCCACGCCGACGTGCGCGAAGCCGCCGTGGTCGGGCGCGCGCATCCCGAATGGGGCGAGGAGGTGGTGGCGTTTGTGGTGATGCGGGACGGCGCCGCCCTCGATCCCGCGGCGCTAGATGCCCTCTGCCTCGAGAACATCGCCCGCTTCAAGCGCCCGAAGGCCTACTTCGCCATCGCCGAGCTGCCCAAGAACAACTACGGCAAGGTCGTCAAGACAGCCTTGCGCGAGCGGCTCGCCGACAAAGATGAGGAAGCGCAAGCAGCGCCTTGAGTCGATGGTGAGCAGTGGCATATCCGTTAGCGCTGTCAAGGACGCGAAGCGCCAGCCTTCGGCTGGTGAAATCCTTGACAGCGCTGACGGATATGCGAATTGGCAACCATCGACCCAAGGCGCGGGCTGCACATGCGAAAGACGGTTGCCTGAGCCGTCAGGCGGAGGCGTTGTGCTTCGCCAATAGCTCCCTCCCGAGCCGCTTGATCTCCTCGGCGTCGAAGTCGACAACCCGACCTTCGGCAACGTCACGAAGGCCAACCGCAATGAACTCGCGCATGGCTTCGAGCTTGGCCTCGTCGTCCTCAGGCATCGTCACTCCCCCACATAGGCCACGCTGATCGTTTCCGCCACGCAAGCCGGGCGCTCCGAGCCTTCGATCTCGACCGTGACCTCGCCGAACACCTTGAGGCCGTTGCCGGCCATGTCCTCGGTGCCCTTGAGACGCAGGCGCCCGCGCACGCGGCTGCCCGACGGCACCGGCGCGGTGAAGCGGATCTTGTTCGAGCCGTAATTGAGGCCGTGGCTGACGTTGGCGATCTTGTAGATCTCGTACATCATCATCGGCACCAGCGAGAGCGTGAGATAGCCGTGGGCGATGGTCCTGCCGCCGGGCATCTCATCCTTGGCGCGCTCCGGATCGACGTGGATCCACTGGAAATCGCCGGTGGCCTCGGCGAACTTGTCGATGCGCTCCTGGCTCACCTCGACCCAGCTGCTGACGCCAAGCTCCTCGCCGACCAGGGCGCGCATGGCGGCGAAACTCTCGATCTCTCTCACGGGCTTCCTCCCATCGTTGCGGCCCGTTAAGCTGGCACGGTCTGAATGTCACATGCAAGCGGGGAACAGCCGATGGCTTACGCCTTTATCGGGCTCGGGCAGATGGGCGCGCGCATGGCCGCCCGCCTGGTCGAGGCCGGATTTGCCTTGGTGGGCTTCGACGCCGCCGGCACGGCCGAGCGGCTGCCTGACGGTGCGACAGCCGCGGAATCGCTGGCCGATGCCCTTGGCCAGGCCGATGTGGCGCTGCTGTCCCTGCCCGACGGCCCCGTCGTCGAGGCGGTGGCAGGCGAGATCGCGGCGACTGGCTGGAAAGGCTGCGTCTTCGACCACTCGACCATCGGCCCGGAGGCCGCGGTGCGCGCGCACGGGCGTCTGGCAAACGCGGGCATCACCTATCTCGACGCGCCGGTGAGCGGCGGCACCCGTGGTGCGGCACAAGGCACGCTGGCGATGATGGTCTCGGGCGAGCGCGCCTTGTACGAGCAAGCCGAGGCTGCACTCGAGGTCATGGCGAAAAACCTCTTCTACATCGGCCCCGCGCCGGGCCAGGGCCAGACCATGAAGCTGCTCAACAACCTGCTCTCGGGCGTGGCCATGGTGGCGACCAGCGAGGCCGTGCTGTTCGGCGAGGCGCATGGGCTCGACCCCGAGGTCATGGTCTCCGTGCTCAACGTCTCCAGCGGCCAGAACACGGCAACGTCGGACAAGTTCCCGACGCGCATATTGAATGGCCGCTACGACGCCGGCTTCACCATCGACCTGCTGAGCAAGGACGTATCGCTGTACCTGGCGGAAGCCGACCGCATCGGTGCTCGCGAAAAAGTAGCCCGGCAAGTGGGCGAGACCCTCGCCGCCATGCGCGAGGCCATGCCGGGAGAGGACTTCACGCGCATCTATCCCTATCTGAAGGGAGTGGGCGGGGAGTGAGGCGCGCGCACGGCGCCGCCTGTGGTCTCGAAAACGCTGAGCACGCTGTCGCCCGCCGTGTCCACGACGCGGCCGCGATTGGCCTCGACGTGTTCCGTGAACACCGCCCGCGCCCGGTCCAGCGCCGCGATGGTCGCCTTCTCGTCGTCGGCCATCAGCCGCGAATAGCCGACCGCATCCGCCGCCAATATGGCCGCGACGCGCTCGGTTATGCCTTCTTGGCCTTCGTCCTCAGCCACGCCCATTCCCCCTCGTCGGGATGGTACGGCTTGCCCGGCCCTCGCGCAATGTAGCGAGGTCTATGCTGGCGGCATGGAGCGCAACCGGGGCCTGGCGTCGATTCCACCAAGCCAGACCAGGCTTTAGCGGGGTTGACGCTTGAACGCGGCGCTGCCGACGATCAGTTGATCGGCGTTGGCGAAGCGGATCGCCTGCTGGTGGCTTTGCGGCAACTGGATGGGCGTGCATCGGTTCTCGACGCATCGTTCCTGTGGATCCCAGCCCTGGACGCCGAAAACCAGCTGCGAGCCCTCGAGACGATAGCGGCCCCACATCTCGAATTTGGCACCACCTTGCCATTCGGTGATCTGGGCGAACTTGCCGTCGGCACCGAAGACGAGATGGGTGACGACGCTGCCGCCCTGGGCGTCGGCGGAGTCCGCCCGCCAGATGCCGATCAGGGCATCGGCTTCGCTGCCTGTGGCGGGCGCCGGTTGGTCGGGTGCGGCCTGCTCATCGCCCTGGATTGCGGCGCTGAACATCTGGGTCAGCATCGCCATCATCTCGTAGCAGATGTTGACCGTGCGGTCCTGCGGGTTCCAGAACGCGTTGGCGATGCCGCACTCGCCGGAGACGATGGTGATATCGTTGGGCAGCAAGAGGGTTTGGTTGAGCCCGTCGGCAAGCTGCTCCCATATGCGGTATTCGCGCAGCACGCCTTCGATGTATTGGCCGTACTCGCTCTCGGCGCTGCGATAGAGGATCGAGATCTGGCCGTTGCCCGGCGGCGGTGCCTCGCCCTCGGGAACGAGGTGCGGCTCCGCCAGGGTGTCCCAGGCGCGCGCTTTCTTTTCGTACTCTTCCTCGCAGCGGCGGGCGCGCTGCACGCTCATGCCACTGTCCGAGACCAGCGGCCAGAAGGCGCGCGGATCGCTGCCATACATCAGGCAGACGATGTTGTAGTAGCGCTTGATGTCGAGCCCGTGCTCGTCCCAGAACGGAAATTGCGAAAAGTCGCCCTGCAATTGGTCGTTGGTCGCCTGCCACATCAGGCGCCAGCTTATGGCTGCGGCGAGCAGAGCGTCGAAACTTGCCGGATCGTCCTCGCCGGCGGCTATCAGGATGAATGTGGCGAACTCGTCGACGACATCTTCCTCGGGGCCGACCACGGGAAGCTGAAGCTGATCGACCAGCCCGTGGCCAAGCTCGTGCAGGAAGATGAACAGCATGCTCCCCATGACCAGATTGCCGATCGTCTCCTGCTCTGCCGCCGTCGGCGATTCCTGCGTGGCAGCGCTGCGCGGCGGGACGCAGACGATCGCCACGGTCAACAACAACGATGTCGCGATACCCAAAACCTGACGTCCGGGGCCGAATGTGCGCATGGGCTGCCTCCCCTACCAGCCGATAGTGGATTCGAGGATCGGGATGTAGGTGCTCCGCGTCATTTGCGTGAACGTGACCTTGGGCCCGATGAGAAGCCTGTGGCCGACCTGCGTGGCGGCCATGCCGCCGCTGGCAACGGTTGACGTAGCACCTATGATGATTGCGATATATTCGTCCGATTCGAGTGCCATGAAGGATACGTCGATCAGCATCGGTCGGCGCTCGACGAGCCAGGTATCGTTGTGCACGATCTGGAAGTCGGCGACAATGCTGGCTTCTCCGAAGGCCACCTCGCGAGCATATTCCTCGGCCTCGACCCAACCGTCGCGATAATAGGTAACCCCCTGAACCATGTGATAGCCGTCGGGCGAAGTGAGGCGGAGGTCGGCGAACGACACCACCATGCCGCCCTGGGGCCCGACGTTGGGCTGTTGCGGGTTGGGGCCTTGCGGCTGGCCGCCCGCCGAGTACCCCGCTTTCACCAGCGGTTGGAGTGTCCAGTCGGCGGGATAGTTCATGGTCACGAGACCGCTGCTCCTGTCGACATAGCGTTGCCAGCCCGGCGGCGGCGCGCTGGCGTCGTTGCCGGCGCCTTGTTGCCTGTTCAGGCGGGCCGTCGTCGACTGGCGAGCGAAAGCCAGCATCTCCCTGATCCCGGCGACGCCGGTGCGATCGTCTTCGGCGATTCGCTGGTCGGGCATGTCCGGCGCCGGCGCAACGGTGCCGCCGTCGGCCGGCGCCGGCAGTGGCGTGGGCGTTCCACCTTCCACCTGCTCTCCCGGCACTTGGCCAGGCAGAGGGATTTGCGGCAGCGGCGCCGGCTCGGCGTCGGCGACCGGCGGCACCTCGCCCGGCAGTGGCGGTGCGACTACTGTCGCCGTGGCCGCAGTGAAGTCGCGGAAACGGAAGCGCCCCATGCCGGCAACCCAAATGCCGACGCGGTCGCCGACGACACCGCCGGGTTCGATCTCGGCAACCGTGTTGCCGTTGACCCTGGCTTCGAACTTGCCGCCGCCCTCGACAATGCTGACGCGGTTCCAGCCTGGGCCAATCCTGTCGCCGCTCACCGACATTAGCTGGCGCAAGCCGTCGCCGTCCCGCTTCAACAGCTTCACCGTCCGATCGGGCACGATAACCAGGGCGAAATAGGTGTAAGGATCGTCGCTGAGGCCGTAAAGCAGGCCGGCGCCGGCCATGTCACTAAAGCGCTCGAGGTTGACCTCGACCGAATAGGCGCGATCACCATCGCCATCGGATTGGACAAAGAAATAGCGCACCGAGTTGTCGCGCTCGGCGCTGTTCTCGCCGCCGTTTTCCGGCAGATTCTCGACGACATAGCTGTCACCGTCGATGCGAGCCTTCCAGGGCCAGTCTTCGCCCTCGAGCAAATAGGGCCCGAGCGCCTCGATGGCCGATGCAGGAGAGAGTCCGAGAGAAATCGTGAGCAGGGCGAGCCCGGCCACCAAGAGATGGGAGATCCTCATTGTCATCCACCTTCGCCACATTTTACCAAGGTCGTCCCGGCCGAGTGCAGCGCGTGCCCCGATGTCAGGCCAACCCAATAGACGCGGATTGTGGGTCGGTCGGGGCACCACCCATTTAAGGGTAGGTCTGGTTGCCGTAATTTCCACACCCATGGCCATCCGAGGCGGCGGCAGCGGGATCGAATGAATAACCTCTTGAGAGATCACAGCTAGCGGCGCGCGAGATCCCCTGCGCGCAATCCAGCCATTCCGCATTAGCGATTGACGCGGGAGCCCCATCGGGCTTTGTTGCCCGGGCTTCCCCAAATCTTTCGAAGGACACGGGCCTCATGGCGACTCTGGTCGATTTCTCGAAGCGTGGCGCGGTTGGCGTCATTAGCGTCAACAACCCGCCGGTCAACGCGCTTTCGGTGGGCGTGCCCAAGGGCATTTGCGAGGGCGTGGCGGCGGCGGAAGCCGATGCAGAGGTCAAGGCCATCGTCCTGGTCGGCGGCGGCCGCAGCTTCATTGCCGGGGCCGACATCTCGGAGTTCTTCAATCCGCCGGCCAACCCGACCCATTCGATCTTCGACGTGCTCGACGCGCTCGAAGGCTCGAACAAGCTGACGATCGCCGGCATTCACGGCAATGCCCTTGGCGGCGGCCTCGAGGTGGCGCTGTCCTGCCATTACCGCTGCGGCCATGCCAAGGCCCTGTACGGCCTGCCCGAGGTCAAGCTCGGCCTGCTGCCCG
>CAZVDW010000093.1:0-2781 GCA_964625645.1 uncultured Rhodospirillaceae bacterium | reverse complement strand
ATATTACCTGCTGCTTTGCGACACGGTGTCGGGCGAGGAGGCCGAGCGCATCGGCCTGGTCTCGCTTTGCGTCGAGGCTGACGAGCTCAACGACAAGGCGTTGGAGATCGCCGAGCGCCTCGCGGCCGGCTCGCAGACCGCCATTCGCTGGACCAAATATTCCCTCAACAATTGGCTGCGCAGCGCCGGTCCGGCTTTCGATACCTCGCTGGCGCTGGAGTTCCTCGGCTTCACGGGCCCGGACGCAAAAGAAGGGGTGGCGTCGCATCGCGAGCGGCGCCAGCCCCAGTTCGAGCCGAAGTCTGGTCTTTAGCTGAGCGCCAGCGGCGCCGCGAGGAACAGCGGGTTACCGTCGCGCTCGACCAGGATGAGCACCGCGTCGCGTTTGGCGGCGCGGGCGGTGGCCAGCGCGGCGCTGGCCTGTGCCGGGCTGGTGACGGGGGTGTTGCCGACCTTCTTCACCACATCGCCAGGGCGCAGGCCGGCCTGGGCGGCGACGCTTTCCGGTATCACCGCCGCCACCACGACTCCGTCTGGATGGGAGGTCAGGGTGGCGCCGAACATCTCGGCGGGGCCGCCGGTCATGGCGAGCCGTTGCGGTGTGCGCTCGGCGATGGTCACCGCCAGGCGCATGTTTGCACCGTCGCGCCAGACCTCCAGGGTCACGCTGGCGCCTGCCTGGACATCCGCCACCATGCGGGCCAGCGCGCGGGGATCGGCGACGGTGTTGCCGTCGAGTTGCCGGATGACGTCGCCTGCTCGCAGGCCAGCCGTGGCGGCGGGACCGTTTTCGACGACCTGGGCGACAAGCGCGCCGGAGGCCTCGTCGAGATCGAGCCCGGCGGCGATGTCTTCGCTCACCACCTGGATGTTCACGCCGAGCCAGCCGCGTGCCACGCGGCCGTCTTCACGCAGTTGCGCGACGATCGGCTCGGCAAGCGCCGCCGGCACGGCAAAGCCGATGCCGACATTGCCGCCGCTCGGCGAGACGATGGCGGTATTGACGCCGATCACCCGGCCTTCCAGGTTCAGCAAGGGGCCGCAGGAATTGCACGGATTGATCGACGCGTCGCTCTGCAGGTAGTCGTCGTAGAGGCCGTTGTTGAGGTCGCGGGCGCGCCCGGAGATGATTCCCGCCGTCACCGTGCCGCCGAGGCCGAAGGGATTGCCGATGGCGATCGACCAGTCGCCGACATCGGTGGTGTCGGAATCGCCCCAGGCGAGGAAGGGCAGCGCGGTGTCGCTCTCGACCTTGAGCAGGGCGATGTCGCTGCTGGCGTCCGAGCCGACGACGACGGCCGCCAGCTCGCTTTCGTCATGCAGGCGCACGGTGATGCTCTCGGCGCCGTCGATGACATGATGGTTGGTGACCAGATAGCCGTCGCCGTCGATCAGGAAACCGGAGCCGGCGCCGCGCTGGGCCGACATGGCACGCGTGGTCTCGATGGCGACGACGGCCGGCGACAGGCGCTCGACCAGGCCGGCGAAGCTGTCCGGCGTGCCGTGGGCCAAGGCGGGTGTGATGAGGGCCGGGCTGGCCAAAGCGGCGATGAGCGCCGCGGCGGCGTGCCGGCGGACGGGATAGGGAAGTGTCATGGCAACCTCTTCAAGGCAGGGGAATGTTGGCCAGGATGTATGGCGCCGGGCGGCGGAATACAGGGCGTCTCACGCCCTCGTGACGCCTGCCATGAAAGCGCCACATTTCGGCCTGTTTTTCGCCTTGCCGGCCTATTCGGAGGTTTCGCGGCGGATCTCGTAAGGGATGGCATCGAGCGACAGGATGTAGGCCGCCACCGCTTCGAGGTCGGCATCCTCAAGGTGGCTCGAGCCGTGCTCGATCAGCTCCGCCATAGAACCCTGGACGTCGTTGCCGTCGGGATCGAAACCGGTTTTCAACAGCCAGACGATGTCGTTCGCGTTCCAGCTGCCGATGCCGGTCGCCGTGTCCGAGGTGATGTTGGGCACCGTGCCGCCGGCCGGCCAGTCGCGGTTTCCGGCATAGGCCAGCTCGTGGTCGAGTCCGCCAAGCAGGTTGCGCGGGGTGTGGCATTCGCGGCAATGCAGCAGGTGCTCGGCGAGATAGCGACCGCGGTTCCAGGCGTCGTCGCGGCCGGCGTCGGCAACGAAAGGCCGCGGCTCGAAGAACATGAGCTGCCAGGCCCAGCTCGCCAGCCTCTGGTCGAACGGGAAGGCAAGGGCATGGCGCGCGCTTGGCTGCGCCACAGGGGCCTGCGCCTGCAAATAGGCCCAGAGGTCGGCCAGGTCGCCGTCGGTGATGCCGCTATAGGCCGTATAGGGGAAGCCAGGATAATAGCGCACGCCCGTGCTGGCTTGGCCGTGGCGCATGGCTGTCACGAACTGTGCCTGGCTCCAGCGCCCGATGCCGTGCTCGCGGTCGGGCGTGATGTTGGGGGCGAAAAGGCTGCCGAAGGGTGTCGCCACCTTGCCGCCGCCGGCAAGCGAAACGCCGCCCGCCACGTGGTCCGTATGGCAGGCGTGGCAACCACCGGCACGCGCCAGATAGGCGCCGCGGGCGACCGCTTCCTCGTCGGCCCGCGCGCCACCGGCAGCAAGCAGCAGGGCGGCAAGCGCGCTCACCACCCCTCGCATGGCTGCCGTTCTCAGAGCTTCTTACGGTAGGGCTTGTGGCAGCTGCCGCAGGTCTTGCCGAGGGCCTGCAAGGCGCCGATGATCGTCGGCATGTCAGCGGTCTCGGCGGCGGCGATCATGGCGTCGGCGGCGGCGATGGAGTGGCGCAGGGCGGCCTCGAAGCCCGCCTCG
>CAZVDW010000092.1:0-4917 GCA_964625645.1 uncultured Rhodospirillaceae bacterium | reverse complement strand
AGGTTGGTGGTTCCCAGCAGGCCAGGCCAGATGATGACTTCCTCACCTTCCGGCGGTATCGGCGTATCCCAGATCGGCGCGCCATCGGCGTCATAGCCTTTGGCCCAGTTGATCCTGTCGGCGATTCTCGGAGCCTGCAGGAACTTGCCGCTGGCGGCATCGAGATAGTGCATGAAGCCGGTCTTGTTGGCCTGCACCACCACCCGCATATCGTTCAGATCGGCCAGAATCGGCACATGCATGGCGTCATAGTCCCAGGGATCGCCGGGCACCACGGTGTAGCGCCACGCCGCCTTGCCGCTATTGACGTCGACCGCGACGATGGCGGCGGCGCCGACATTGGCCTGGCCGCCGGCACCGGCGCCATCACGCTCGGTGTAGGGATTCCAGGGATAGGCGTTGGCCGTGCCGGTGAAGTAGTAGCCCAGCTCGGCATCGTAGGTGCCGGTAATCCATGGCCCGGCACCACCATATTCGCGGCTGTCGCCCGGCCAAGTGTCGCCGCCCGGCTCGTCCGGCCCCGGTATCATGTTGGCCGCCCACAGCCGCTCGCCCGTCGCCGGGTCGTGGCTATGCACGTAGCCTTGCAGGCCGCCGGTGTCGGTGGCGTTCATCGGCACGATGATCTGGCCCGGAATCGCCAGCGGGCCGGCGGTGCAGAAATAGCCGTTCGAATCGGCCGCCATCTCGAAATCCTTCGGATAGGGCCGATCGATCTTGTGCGTGAAGACCTCGTCGCCGGAGCGATAGTTGAGGGCGATCAAGGTGCACTCGTTCGACAGGAAATAGATGTTCGAGCCGCTGATCGCGACATTGCGATGCTTGCCCGTGAAGAAGGGAACGAACTGGCCGCCCCAATCCTCGGGAAGCTCCCACTCGTATTTCCAGACGCGCCGGCCGGTGGCGGAATCGACCGCGTGCACGGCATTGTCCTGCGGCAGGAAAAGCAGCCCGTCATGGGCAATGGGCGTCGCCTGGGTATCGGTCTCGCCGCCGATCGAATAGACCCAGCTGACCTTGAGGTCGGCCGCGTTCGATGTGTTTATGCGAGCCAAGGTGCTATAACGGCTGCCGTCCCAGCTGCCGTTCGCGTGCAGCCAATCGCCACTCGCCGGCCTTGCCAGATCCTCGTCGCTGACGTCGGCCTGAACGGCCCCGGCGAGTGCCAAAGCGGACACCGCCGCCAGCAACCCGCTGATTGTCATGCGTTTCATCCCCTTAGTACCTCCCCTGAAGATTAGAATGTTTTCAAGTTAGTCCAAACATCTTACTGCCAGCATGCCAGCATTGCCTCACACATCGCAAAATGCAAGCCCCCGTGTCGCAAGGATCGGGTATTACTTGAGACTCTCAGTCAATTCCGGTTCTTTGCCTTGGTGCAGGGCCGCCTCGGTTTTTCGCTTATACCCAGGTCACGCGCCACGACGATGGCAGGGCCCGCCGCCGCGGCGCGGCGCCAAAGTCGCCTGGAGAAAACGGATTTGACGAGATAGGGCCGCAGCCGTAGGTTTCGGGCCAAGCGGAGGCGGCGCGGGGACCGCACCCCTCTGCGCGATCGAACGAACACGACGGGGGCGGCGCAATTTGCGCCAGGGGTACGGGTTCATGCGCTCGAACATGCTTCTCTACAAATGGCTGGTGACAAACTCGTTCGCGGCGCTGCTTTCCTATGTCGCCTGGTTGCAGGACTGGATCGCGCTGGTCTTCGAAAGCGACGCCAGTTATTTGAGCGTGGTGATCCTGATCGCCTTTTTGGTGTTCTGGTTAATCAGTTCCTATCACATCGTAGGGCTCAACCGAGAGATCGGGCGTTTTCTCGACGGTGCGCCGGTCGGCGTCGCGGCCGACTATTTCGGCAAGCTCGAACGCAAGGCGGCGAAGCTCGCGGGCGACCATCCGCTGGACCAGGGAATGCTGGCGGGGGCCTTGCGCGCGCGCCTGGTCCTGCCGGTCCAGATGCTCAATTATGTCTCCAACATGCTGATTCTCCTGGGTTTGATCGGCACCGTAGTCGGCTTCGTGATCGCCGTCAGCGGTCTTGGCGACAGCCTCGCCGGCGGCAATAATCTTCAGCGCATACAGTCGACGCTTGGCCAGATCGTCAACGGCATGGGGGTGGCGCTGTTCACCACGCTGATGGGCAGCATCCTCGGCGGCCTATGGCTGCAACTTCACTATCAGATGCTGGCGCGCGCGGTGGGCTCGCTGGTGGTGGAGATCGTCGAGCTGGCCGACGTCGACGTCATCCCCGAGCTCAGCAGCCGCGCCGGCCAGGAGAAAATTGCCGAGGCAGTGACGGAATGACCGCCGCCGCGCATGATGCGGCCGGTGCGCGGCCATGAACTCCTTCGATGTCTTCGACCAGGAGCACGACCCCGCCGGGCTTGCCTTTCGCGACATGCTGTTCCTCATGGTGTTCACCCTGATCGTGGTGATCTTCCTGCTCACTTTCCTGATCAATCCGGTGCGCAAGCCTGACGAGGTGCCCTTGCGCACCCAGATCCTGATCGAGGCGACCTGGCCCTCGGGCACCAATTACGACATCGACCTGTGGGGCATGGGCCCCGACGGGGTGCCGGTGGGCTGGGGAGTGTTTCAGGCCGGCCCGTCACTCAACCTGGAGCGCGACGATCGCGGCAAGATAAACGATAGCTCTGCATTGAATTACGAATGGATGTCGATACGAGGCCGCGAGGCGGGCGAATATACGATTAACCTTCACCTCTACAACGAGTACGATGGCTTGCTGCCCGTGCCGGTCAAGGTCCGGGTGACGGGCAAGGGCGACTTGGGGGAGATATTCACCGACGAGATCCTGATGAAGCGGCGCAAGGAGGAGATCACCGTGGTCCGCTTTACCCTCGACGGCAATGGCGATCTGATCCGCGACAGCATCCACAACCTCTACAAGTCGATCCTGTCGCAACGCTGAGGGAAGCATGGAAGATTTGCTGTCCTACATGCTTGCCTACGGCGTCTATGCGGCGACCGTGGGGCTGCTGTTCGTGCTGCTGTTCATAGAGGAGCCGCGCGGCCGCCGGATGCGGCTGGCGGTGGCCGCGCTCGGCCTGCTGGCCTTCGCCCTGCCGGCGCTGCTGCTGAGCGAGTCGCTCGGCTACCCCGACCCCTGGCCCGACAACGGCAAGTTCCGCCTGCTTGGCTGGCAGGTCGAGGAAGGCGACCAAGCGATCTATCTTTTCGTCGACGAGGACAAGGCGGCGCCACCACGCCAGCTGCGCGTCCCCTTCCTGCGCGACCCGGCGCTGGCGCTGCAAAAGGCCGAACAGAATATCGGTATCTTCAGCAGCATGACGGTGGAGGTGGCCGAGGGGCCGAGGCGGGCAGAGCCGCTCTACGAGCTGCGCTTCGTCAAGGTCTTCGGCGATGAGTAAGCGGCAATGAGCGAATATCTGCTGCTGATGGCGGCGCTCGGCCTGTGCGTGGCGATCATCCTGCTGGCCATCTTCCTGCGCCGCGCCTGGCTGAAGGCGCTGGCCGTGATTGCCGGCGCGATCGCCCTGTGGCTGCCGCTGATGTCTCTCTTGTCGGCGTTGGGCGAGGCCAATCCCAATCCGCCGACGGGCGATTACCGCTTGCTGTCGTCGAAATACATCGAACAGGACGAGCTGCTGTACCTGTTCGTCGACACGCTGGGACGCGACTTCACCCCCCGCCTCTACCGCATCAGGTTCGACAAGAGCAAGTACCGCCGCATGGAGGAGACCTCGTCCGATTACGAGATGCAGGTGCTGCACATAGACGACGACGGCTTCGGCGACGTCGAGGTGGTCTATGTCGACTATGTCCCGCCCGACCTGCTCAAGGACGACTGGATGCGCGGCTACACGCCCGAGCTCACCGACGACTGACGAATCCCGCACGATGGTGTACGGAGTCATAATCAGGCTGCTTGCACCGTCGCGGGAGAAAAACAATGACCGAAGCCATCGCCTTCGTGGGATTGGGCAATATGGGCCTGCCCATGGCGACGCGCCTGCTCGAGGCGGGCCACGCGCTCACCGTCTACAACCGCACGCCCGAGAAAGCGAAGGCGCTGGTCGCCGCCGGCGCCAAGGCCGCGGCCGACCCCGCCGACGCGGTGACGCCGGGCGGGGTGGTGTTCACCATCGTCGCCAACGACGCGGCGCTCGAAGAGGTGACGCTCGCCGAGCGCGGCCTGCTGGGCCGCCTCGGCGCCGGTGGCGTGCACATCTCGCTGAGCACCGTCGGCGTCGAGACGGCGGCGCGGATGGAGAAAATTCATGCCGAGGCCGGCGCCGCCTATCTTTGCGCGCCGGTCTTCGGCCGCCCGCCCGCCGCCGCCGCCGGCAAGCTCGCCATCGCCTTGTCGGGCGCCGCCGCGGCGAAAGAGAGGATCCGGCCGCTGCTCGAGCCGCTCAGCCAGCGCGTCGACGATTTCGGCGAGGCGCCCGCCGCCGCCAACGTCGTCAAGCTGGCCGGCAATTTCCTGATCGGCAGCGCCATCGAGGCCCTGGCCGAAGCCTGCGCCCTGGCCGAGAAGGGCGGCGTCGACCGCACCGCCTTCATCGCGCTGATGAGCGGCACCCTGTTCGACTGCCCCGTCTACAAGATCTACGGCAGCGGCATCGCCAGGAGCGTCTACCAGCCGGCCGGCATGCGCCTCGTCCTCGGCCTCAAGGACATGGGCCTGGTGCTCGACGCCGCCAATGGCCTGGGCGTGCCCATGCCCATGGGCAGCCTGCTGCGCGACCGCCTCATCCGCGCCGTCAACAGCGGCCAAGGCGAGGACGACTGGATGGCCGCCGATGTCGCCGCGCGCGAAGACGCGGGGCTGGCCTCGTGAGCATCGCCGAGGACAGCGCCGCCGCCCATATCGCCCGCGCCCTCGCCGCCCGCGGCGTCAAGCGCGTCTTCGCGCTCTGCGGCGGCCACATC
>CAZVDW010000091.1:0-4000 GCA_964625645.1 uncultured Rhodospirillaceae bacterium | reverse complement strand
CCGCACCAGCCTTGGCCTCGACGGCAGCGAGACCTTCTCGTTCAGTGGCCTGGCGGCGGGTCTTAAGCCCCGCATGGAGGTGCCCTGCACGATCACGGCCGCCGATGGCGCGGCGCGCGACTGCACCTTGATCTGCCGCATAGACACCGACGACGAGGTCGGCTACTTCCGCAACGGCGGCATTCTGCACACCGTGCTGCGCCAACTCGCCGCGGGCTAAGACAAGGCCGATCACGGCCGCTCTAGCAGAAGTGATTGGCGCCGCCGCGACGGGGTGCCTACCTTGGTGCTGGTGAACAAGCGGTATCGGTCATGACATATTTGCGTTCAACCCTGGTTGCCTGTGCTCTGCTGGCTGCCTCGGCGCTGCCCGTGGCGGCGGGGGACGCGCCCGTGCTGGTCGAGCTCTTCACCTCGCAGGGCTGCTCGACCTGCCCCCAGGCCGATGCCCTGGCCGGCGAGTTGAGCCAGCGCGACGACGTGGTGGTGCTGTCCTTCCACGTCAACTACTGGGATTACATCGGCTGGTCCGACCCCTTCGCCAGCGAGCAGACCACCCAGCGCCAATACGCCTATGCCCAGGCGCTCGGCGAGCGCAACGTCTACACACCGCAAATGATCGTCGGCGGGGCGCTGCCCGTGGTCGGCAACGACGCGCGCGCGGTGCTGCGGGCGATTGGCCGCGCCAGGCAGCAGCTCGAGAGCGCGCCGACGATCCGTTTTTCGCGCCGCGGCAACGATCTTGTGGTGGAGCTCGGCGCGGCCGAGGCGCCGGGCGCAGCCGCCGACGTGCTTCTGGTTCGCTACACGGACAGGCACGAGACCGATGTGCCGCTTGGTGAGAACGCGGGGCGGCGGCTGGTCAACCACCACGTGGTGCGCGATATGGAAGTGATCGGCCAGTGGGACGGCCGCTCCAGCGAGATCGTCCTGGCGGGCGAATCCTTCGCGGCCGGCGAGCCGGGCCGGGACGGCTGCGCGCTGTTCATCCAAAGAACCGGCCAGGGCGGAATCCTCGCCGCCGTCGATTTCGACCCGGCCATAGTTCGCTAAGGGCGCGCGCTCCCTCTAGACTGCGCGCTATTGGCGCCGCGCAGGGAGGGAAACATGCAGACACTCGGATTTATCGGGCTCGGCAATATGGGCGGCGGCATGGCCGCCAATCTGGTCAAGGCCGGCTTCACGGTAGTCGGCACGGACGTCTCGGACGCCGCCATGGCGCGCGCCGAGGCAGCGGGCGTCCGGACGGTCGCGGCCCTGCCCGACGGGCTCGATGCGGTCATCGCCATGCTGCCCGATTCGCCCCAGGTCGAGGACTGCTTTCTGGGGCCGGACGGCATCCTGCCGCGGCTGGCCCCCGGCACGCTGGTGATGGAGTCGAGCACCATCGCGCCCGCCACCACCGACCGGCTGGCAGTGGCCTGCGCGGAGGCGAAACTGGATTTCATGGACGCGCCGGTCGGCCGCAGCCCCATCGAGGCCGCCGCCGGCAAGTTGCTCTTCATGATCGGTGCCGAGGCGCGCGTGCTCGCCCGCGCTCGCCCGCTCATCGACGCCATGGGCGAGGTGGTGCATCATTGCGGGCCTGTCGGCAGCGGCATCCGCACCAAGCTCGTCAACAACATGCTCTCACAGGCGACAGGCCAGCTCAGCGCCGAGGCCCTGGCCCTCGGCCTCAAGCTGGGGCTGGAGCGCGACACCCTGCTCGGCATCATGACCGGCAGCCTGGCCAGCAACCGCTTCCTCGCCGATTATTGGCCGGTAAAGGTCTTGGTGGGGGATACCACCCCCGGCTTCGCCATCGGGCTGTCGGCCAAGGACCTGCGCCTCGCCATCGCCATGGCCGAAGCGGCCGGCGCCCCGGTACCGACCGCCGCGGCGGCAGCGCGGGCCGTGGCGGCGGCGAGCGAGACGGAC
Source organism: uncultured Rhodospirillaceae bacterium (assembly GCA_964625645.1). Classification (GTDB taxonomy): domain Bacteria; phylum Pseudomonadota; class Alphaproteobacteria; order UBA7887; family UBA7887; genus UBA7887. The sequence continues at coordinate 2,083 of CAZVDW010000091.1, read as the reverse complement.
GGCGAAGTGGATGTGTCCGGACTGTTGAACGTGGCGCTGAGGAATGCGGGGGTGGGGGAGATTGGGGGGGAGTGAGGTGCCTCAGTCGTCCCGCTTGGTCTTCATCGCCGCGAACGCCGCTTCCCAATCCCGCCCGTCGAAGTGCTCCAGCTCATACTCCGCTGCCGCCACATCGAAATCATCCAGGCAGCGCAGGTTGATATTGAACTTGTCCGGTGCGGTGCGAGGGTGGGAATAGGGCTGGATGCCGCAGGTCTTGCAGAAGAAGTGCTGGGCTATCTTCTTGTTGAACTGGTAGCGTTGCAAGTGCTCGGCGCCTGAGACGAGCCGGAAGCGCTCGGGCGGCACGCTGTGGTGCAGGGCGCCTTTTTTGCGGCAGATCGAGCAGTTGCACTCGATGATCCGCGACAGGTCCGCCTCGACCTCGAAGGTGACGGCGCCGCAGTGGCAGCTGCCGTGATAGGTCTGCATGTTACGCGAGCCCTTTCGCCATGGCTTCGGTCATGCGCCTGGCGAAGGCGGCCGGGTCGGGCAGCGGCTCGCCTTCGATGATGCGGGCCTGGTCGAGCAGCAGCTGGGCGGCGTCGGCCAGGGTCGGGTCGGTGGGACTCGCCTTTGCGCGCGCGGCGAGCGCCGTGATCAACGGGTTCTGCGGGTTGATCTCGAGAATCTTCTGGGCCGCCTGGCCGAGCTGCTTGTGCTCGCGCAGCAGGCGCTCGAGGCGCATGTCGAGCGCGCCCTCGTCGGCGATCAGGCAGACCGCGCTGTCGGTCAGGCGCTCGGACGTGCGCACATCTTTCACGGCCTCGCCGAGGGCCTCGCGCAGGACGACCACGAGCGCGTCCATGCCTTCGGCCAGCGGCGGCTTTTCCTCCGCCTCGCCGTCGTCGCCATCGGCCTTGAAGGCGCCGAGGTCGATATCGCCGCGGGTGATCGACTTGAAGGGCTTGCCGTCGTAGTCGGGCACGGCGGTGACCCAGAACTCGTCGATGGGATCGCTCAGCAGCAGCACCTCGAGGCCGCGGGCGACGAAGCCTTCGAGCTGCGGGCTGTGGCGCAAGGCCTCCAGGTCCTCGCCGGTGATGTAATAGATGGCGTCCTGGCCGTCCTTCATGCCGGCGACGTAGTCGGCGAGCCCGACCAGGCCGTCGCCACGGGCGCCCGGCGCGCGGAACAGTTTGAGCAGGGTGTCGCGCCACTCGCCGCCTTCGTAAAGGCCTTCCTTGAGCACGGCGCCGAAGGCTTCCCAGAACTCGGCATATTCCTCGGGCGCCTTTTCCGCCTTCTTCTCCAGGGTGGTCAGCACGCGCTTGGTCAGGGCCTTGCCGATGCGCGCCAGCACCGGGCTCTTCTGCAGCATCTCGCGGCTGACATTGAGCGGCAGGTCCTCGGAGTCGACGATGCCGCGCAGAAAGCGCAGCCAGGCCGGCACCAGGCCTTCGCAATCGTCGGTGATGAAGACCCGCTTCACATAGAGCTTGACGCCGTGCTTGCGCTCGGGATCGAAGAGGTTGAACGGCGGCGTTTTCGGCACGAACAGCAGGTTGGCGTATTCGAGCCGCCCTTCGGCCCGGTTATGCAGGGTCAGCCAGGGCTCGTCGAAGGCGTGCGCGACGTGGTGGTAGAATTCGGTGTACTGCTCGTCGGTGATTTCCTTCTTGGGCCGCATCCAGAGCGCCGAGGCGGCGTTCACCGTCTCTTCTTCGCCGTCGTCCGTGGTGAAGCGGATGGGGATGGCGATGTGGTCGGAATAGGTGGTGACGATGCTGCGCAGGCGGTCGGGCTCGAGGAACTCGTTCTCGCCCCGGCGCAAATGCAGCTCCACCGTGGTGCCGCGGGCGTGTTCGCCGGCGGGCTCGAGGGTGAAGGCCTCGCTGCCGTCCGAGACCCAGCGCCAGGCGGCGTCCTCGCCGGCGGCGCGGCTGGTGACCGTGACCTTGTCGGCGACCATGAAGGCCGAGTAGAAGCCGACGCCGAACTGGCCGATGAGGCTTGTATCCTTGGCGCCCTCGCCGCTCATCTGCTCGACGAAGGCTGCCGTGCCCGAGCGTGCGATGGTGCCGAGATTGGCGATCAGCTCGTC
>CAZVDW010000090.1:0-1810 GCA_964625645.1 uncultured Rhodospirillaceae bacterium | reverse complement strand
AGGTCGTGAAAGCGGCGGGTCCACTCGTATGGTGGGCCGCCGCGCACGAGTTGACGGCCTCCATTCTCGATGTCGTATAGGACAGGCCGATCTGTCAGTTCGTGAACCGACCATGGGTCTACGTCCCCGGTTGTTGCAATGACGGCGCTCGCGGGTAGGGCGTTGCCAAGCCACTCAAGATACGCTGTCTCTGTTCGCTGGTGCGACACTGCCCCGGCGAGCTGAATCACCCCGAAGACGCCAGCGGCCATCAGGCCAGCAAAGGCGATTCCAGGCAGCAATCGGGCGCGTGGCACATATCGTCCAACGAATGTGCCCCCCGGAAAGTGCCACTCGCTCAGCCTCGATTCGGCCAGAGCTACCCCAGCCGTGACGATGAGCGCATACAGGATGAAGTTGGTGTGGCGATAGTGCAATAGTTCAAGCACGAGCAGTAGAGTGAACGCGATCGGCATCGCCAAGAGCGCCACTACCGTCCGAACAAACGGCAAGCCCAACCAGAGGACGGCCACGACGAGCAGGGTGGCGGCGGCGGAAGCCGGAACATGCCACGAGACAAGAAACCCCAGCACCGCGATCAGCGGTACCCCAATCAATCCGGTTCGGCCGGGCCCGCCGCCGCGAGTCGTTCGCCACGCGATGTCAATTGCCGCCAGGCCGACGACGAGCAAGATCATCGCAAAGAACGGATACGCGTTCGCGACGTGCGTCTCGAGGAGTAATCCAAGCCGTTGATTGAAGGTCGCAATGACGTACCGCCCTGCGGAGATGAGCACGCCGCCGCTCCCCGCGACCTGAGCGTCGATCGACGGGTCGAGCTGGTTCGCCAACCTATCCAGCGTCGGTTTGTAGGCGGATCCCCCGATGATGGGCAGGTCCGCCCATGACAGAACGGGGCGGGGGAACTTCGCCCAAATGGCGGCGGATGCTAGCGCAAGCACCCCCACATAAGACGCCAGCGGAACGGCAAACCGCAACGTCGACGTCCGCACGGTGGCCGATTCGCGCACCGCGCTGGGAAGCCACTTGTTCCTTAACACCAATAGCGGCCACGCGACGATCGCCATTGCAAGCGCCGGGAAGACCCAGGTCCCATGGCTGAACGTCAACAGCGCGAGCGACCCGCCGAAAAGTACCAGGCGGAGCATCGACGGCACGACTGCCGCGCGCGCGAACGTTAAGAATACGATGGCGGTGGCCGCAAACGTCATGCTGTCCGACCAGCCGTTCAGACCAAACATTTGCAGCATCGGATCGAAGATCACGATGAGCCCAGCCAGCACTGACGCGGTAAGACTTCTCGTCAACGTGAAGACGGTTCCGCCCGCCATGACCGCGATCAATGCGCTCACGACTGCAAGAAAATATGCCATCGCGAGAAATCCGTGATGAAGACCAAAGAGCTTGAGGAATATCGCCAGGATCGGGACGTAGACGAACCCTTCGGCGTGGATGTTCGAGAACACGGACAGATTCGCCGTTTCGGCCATCACGACCGCCTGAGCGATCCACGTATCGGCGTGACCGAGTCCCCAGCCATCCCACCAAGGTGAGTACGTGCCCTGAAGAAACGGCGCGATGCGCACGATCAGCGCGGTCACGAACAGAGCTGCGAACGCGACCAGCGTTCGATTTCGAGTCGCGAGACCGTGAACCGTCGAGGCTTTGACGCCTTGGTGCTGATCGAGCTCGCTATGAGCTTCTGCGCGCGACCGCTCGGTCTGGCGGCGCCTCAGGAGCCGTCCGACGGCCCACAGGCTCCAAAGCACGAGCGCTGTGCGTGCCAGACTGAGCGTGAGCTGCGGTTCCA
>CAZVDW010000089.1:0-7710 GCA_964625645.1 uncultured Rhodospirillaceae bacterium | reverse complement strand
GGCAGGCCAGGAGCTCAAGTGGAGCTAGGCGCGCGGGCCTCAAAACATGCCTGACCTGCATTTCGTTCTGCCGCACTGGCTGTATTGGGCGGGGCTGATCCTCTTCCCGCTCGCCGCAATGGGACTGGTCAAGTGGCAGGGGCGTAGCGGCCCGCTGACACACGTGTCGTTGCCGATCGGCTATCTGCTGTTGCTCACGGCCGGCTTTGTCGGCGCGCATCGCTTCTATGTGCGCGACTGGCGTGGGGTGTTGTTCCTGCCGCTGTTGGTGGCTGTGATCTATGCCAACGGCGCGATACGCGACGCACGCGAGATGCGCTCCATTGCCAGTTCCGATGTTCAGGTCGCAGCCTATGACGTGGAATATGGCGAGCTCGACCTGGCCGACGGTCGTGACGGGGCCGAGGCAGCCCTTGTTGCGGCCCATGAGGCCCTGGATGCCGCGAACGTCAAGTTGGCGACGGCCGAGGCGGGGATGCGCCTATGGTCGACGGTGGCGCTTTACGTGGCGATCGGCGTGGCTTTGTTTCTGGTGCTTGATGCGGTCCTGCTGCCGGGGATGGTACGCCGCTGTCGTGCCTCAGAGGGCGAAGTCGCGCCCGCCGGCGATATGGCAGGCGAGGCGCCGCCTCCGAAGACCCACCGGGGAATGGCAGGGGTACTGGAAGCTGTCACCCGGCTGTCGGGCGAGTTCGTGGCCTATTGGTCGGTGATCGCCGTCTTCGCTTATTACTACGAGGTCATCGCCCGCTACATCTTCAATTCGCCGACCAACTGGGTGCATGAAGGCATGTTCCTGATGTTCGGCATGCAGTATCTGATGTCGGGCGCCTATGCCTACATGGCGGATTCCCATGTCCGCGTGGATGTCTTCTACGCCCGCCTGTCGGTACGCAGAAAGGCGATCACGGATCTGCTGACCTCGGTCTTCTTCTTCATTTTCGCCGGCACGCTGCTGGTCACCGGCTGGATCTTCATGATGGATTCGTTCGAGGTGGGGGAGGTCTCGTTCACCGAGTGGGCGATCCAGTACTGGCCGGTCAAGATCACCATCGTCGTAGGCGCGGCGCTGATCCTGGTGCAGGGCATAGCCAAGATGCTGGCGGACCTTCAAATCGCCATGCGGGCGGAGGCGTAGCGGATGGGCCTTGAGATCCCCATTGGCTGGCTGACGCTGCTGATGTTCGGCAGCCTGCTGGTGCTGCTGATGGCGGGTCTGCCGCTGTCCTTCGTCACCGGTGGCCTGGCCTGTGTCTTCCTCTTCATCCTCAACGACGCGCGCATGCTCAACATGGTGCCCTCGCGCGTCTTTCCGCTGATGACGGACTATCAGCTGTCGGCCATTCCCTTATTCATCTTCATGGCGGCCATGCTGGAGCGCGCCGGGCTTATCGGCGAGATGTTCGACGTCATCTACAAGCTGCTGGGCGGACTCCGCGGCGGCTTGGCGAGCGCCACAATCTTCGCTTCGACCTTGTTGGCGGCCATGGTCGGCATCATCGGCGCCGCCGTCGTCACCATGGGCATCATCGCTTTGCCGGCCATGTTGCAGCGCAATTACGACGACAAGATCGCCATGGGCGCGATCATGGCCGGCGGCACGCTCGGCATTCTCATCCCGCCGAGCATTCTCGCCATCATCTATGCGGTGGTGGCCGAGCAGTCGGTCGGCGAGCTGTTCGTCGGCTCGGTCATACCGGGGCTCATGCTGTCCGGCATGTATATCGGCTATATCTCGCTGCGCTGCTGGCTGCGGCCGGAATTGGGCCCGGCGATTCCCGTGGACGAGCGCCTCGACTTCCGCGAGAAGCTCAGGCTTGCCAGCACCATGACCGCGCCGGTGGTGCTGATCGTGCTGGTGCTCGGCGTCATCTTCACCGGCGTCGCGACACCGGTCGAGGCGGCGGGGCTCGGCACCTTCGGCTCGTTTGTCGTTGCAGCGCTGCATCGCAGGCTCGACTGGCTGACCGTGCGCGAGGCCTGTCTGACCACGCTCAAGGCGACCTCCATGGTGCTTTGGATCATGTTCGGCGCCACGGTCTTCGTCGGCCTCTATGTGCTGCAGGGCGGCCAGGAGTTCGTTACCACCGCATTGGAAGGCACCGGGCTGGGGCGCTGGGGCATTCTCATCCTCATGCAGATCATCCTGATCCTGCTCGGCATGTTCCTCGACTGGGTCGGTATCCTGCTTCTCTGCGTGCCCATATTCGTGCCCATCATCAAAGGCTTGGGCTTCGATCCGCTGTGGTTCGGCGTGCTCTATCTGGTGAACATGCAGATGTCGTTCCTGTCGCCGCCCTTCGGCTACGCCCTGTTCTATCTGCGTGGCGTCGCGCCGGCGCACATTCCCATGGCCAATATCTACAAGGCGGCACTGCCGTTTCTGGGCATCCAGTTGATCGGCCTGACGCTGTGCATGGTTTTCCCTGAGCTGATCACCTGGTTGCCTGCCCAAGTCTACGGCGGTCAATAAGAAGAGAAGGAGCGGGAGGATGAGCGAGGCCGACACCTATGAAGTCTTTGCCGTGCGCTATGGCCGGCATAACGGGCGCTCGCGCAGGGAGAACTTCATCGTCACCGATGATCACGACAGCGACATGCCGCTCGACTATTTCGTCTGGGCCATCACCAATCAGGACCGCACCATCATCGTGGATACGGGCTTCGAGCCTGAGGAGGCGGCTCTGCGCGGGCGCGAGGTGACACGATTGCCGCGCGAGGGGTTGGCCATGCTGGGTATCGACGCGGCGGCGGTCGAGGACGTGGTGGTAACGCATTTGCATTACGACCATGCCGGCACCTGCGGCGATTTTCCCAAGGCCAGGTTCCATCTCCAGGATCATGAGATGGCCTATGCCACGGGCCGCTATATGCAGAACCCGTTCTTCGGCAAGCCCTATACCGTGCGCCACGTGACCGATATGGTGCAGCGGGTCTACGAAGGCCGCGTCGCCTTCCACGACGGTGACGACGAGCTGGCGCCGGGCATCTCGGTCCATCACATCGGTGGCCATACCATGGGCATACAATGCGTGCGCGTGCGCACCGCGCGCGGCTGGGTCGTGCTGGCATCGGACGCCACGCATTTCTATGAGAATTTCGAGACCGGCTCGCCGTTTCCCATCGTCTTCAACGTACGTCAGATGATAGACGGCTTCGACAAGATGCGCGGGCTGGCGGAGTCCAGGCAGCACATCATTCCGGGGCATGACCCCCTGGTGATGGAGCGCTACCCGACACCCAAGCCGGAGCTGGAGGGTGTCGTGGTGCGCCTCGACGTGGCACCGAAAGGGTGAGCCGTCTTTGGCGCCTATGGCTTGTCTCGTTGGCGCTGATCGTTAGTCCTGCACAGGCCGATGAAGAGCCACTGAATTTTCATATGCCGACCCTCGGCGGCCTGCAATTCTGGGCCGACGAGTTTCTCTACGCGGAATGGCGCATCCAACGCAATGTCTATACCGGACATTGGAGGCTACTGGATCCCGACGACGTGCGCCGCGTCTGGGGCAATTATTCGCAATGCCGCTCGGCCTTTCGGAAGATACGCCAGCAGAAGCATCTTCGCCCCGAGAGCACGCATCTTGTCATGCTTATCCATGGCCTGGGGCGGTCGCGGGATTCCTTTGGTGACCTGGCGGAGCGTCTGCGCGGCGCCGGATACGATGCGGCAGGAATCAATTATCCGAGCCTCTATCAAAGCATCGACGAAACAGCGGAGCAGGTCGAGCGCGTGCTCGATCGCCTGGACGGCACGGAAACGATCTCCTTCGTGACCCACAGCCTCGGCGGCCTGGTGCTGCGCGCGACGCTTGCCCGCAATGGCGCCTGGCGGGAGCGCATCGCGGTTCATCGCGCCGTATTGGTGGCGCCGCCCAACCAAGGCTCCGCGGTGGCCGGCCTGTTGTCGGGCCTGGCGCCCTATCATTGGCTGACCGGGGATGTCGGCGGCGAACTGACGCCTGAGTGGGTGGCAGGGCTTGCCGGTCTGGACATCCCCTTCGCCATCATTGCCGGGGGACGGTCCGACGGGGTGGGTTTCAATCCACTGATCGATGGCGACGATGACGGCACCCTGGCGATTGCCGAGACCGAGCTCGCGGGTGGCGATGATTTCCTTGTGGTCAACAGTCTGCACTCTTTCGTTCAGGCGGACGAGCAGGCGATCGCCGCCATCCTGTCCTATCTGGAGAGCGGTCGCTTGGGCCATGACGGTTGAAACGGGGGGCAGGATTCCCACATTGAGCGGGATGGATGCGTCTGAGAGCATCGGGTAACAGCCTGCGCCATGGATGATTTGCTGTGGCTTTTCGGGCTATTGGTGGTGATGGCGCTGCTATCGGCGCCGGTGGCCCTGTTTCTCAGCATCCGTAACCGCTCCAGGCTGCGTACCGAGGTCGAGCGCCTGGAAGCGGCCCTGCGCTCGCTCGGAGCCGTTCCACCGCCACCGCCGCCGACGGCATTCGAAGCCGCGGTCGAGACGCCACCGCCTCCTCCACCACCTCCTCCTCCGCCGACGCCTGAGCCTGAGCCCGCCGCGACAAGCGAGATACCGCGCCGCAGCGGCGACTTCGAGAAGATGCTGACCTCGCGCTGGCTGGTCTGGCTTGGCGCCGTCGTGTTGGCTCTGGCGGGCGTCTTCCTGGTCAAGTACTCGATCGAGCAGGGCTGGTTGAGCCCGGCTGTGCGCTGTTTCCTCGGCCTTCTCCTCGGGGCCGGGCTGACTGCGGCGGGCGACTGGCTGCGCCGGCGCCTGCCTGTCGATCCGGACAGCCCGTCTTATGTTTCGGGGGCATTGACCGCGGCCGGTGTGACGATGATGTACACCGCCGTATACGCAGCCTTCGCGTTGTACGGCCTGGTGCCGGCCTTGGTGGCGGTTGCCGGCCTGGTGCTGGTCTCGGCCCTGGCCTTCGGGCTTTCCCTGTTGCACGGGCCGCTGATCGCGGCACTGGCGCTGTGCGGCGGCTTTCTCATTCCCGCCCTGGTCTCGACGGGATCGGAATCCGCGCTCGAGCTGTTCTCCTTCCTGACGGCGCTGATCGGCGCGGCGTTGGCCATTGTGCGCTTCCGCGACTGGCGGAGCATCGCCTGGCTGACGGTCGCGGGCGCCGTAATCTGGCCGATGTTTTGGGTGGCAGCGTATTGGGAGCCGGCGGATGCGCCGATCCTCGGCATGTATCTGCTTGTGGTAAGCGCCTTGTTCCTGTTTCTGCGCCGCCCCACACCTGAGCCGAAGACGCTGCCCGGCGAGCGCGCCGCGGCCTGGCTCGCCTTGGCGGATGCCGACCGTGTGGCCTGGGCCGCCGCTGTCGCCATGGGCGCGGTCGCGTTCGTGCTGGTGCGCGTGGATGCCTACGGTGTCGACTCTCTCATGACCTTGGGTGGACTCGCCGCCCTGGTGATGGTGGCCGGCTGGCGGCAGGCGCGGTTCGACGTCTTGGCCGCGCTGGCTTTGGCATTGGTGTTGGTGCTGCTCTCGCTCTGGCACCTGGAGCGCATCGCCGATCCGTCCGGCAATACGCTGGGCGTGGAGGGCTGGCGCTACGATCTCGGTCGCGGTCCGATCCTGCCGCCAAGGCTGCTGCCTTTTGCGACGGCCGGCGGCCTGTTCGCCGCGCTGTTCGCGATCGGTGGCTTCCTGGCGCTGTGGCGGGCGCAGCGGCCGGGTCTTTGGGCGATGGTCTCTGCGGCGGCGCCGGTCCTGATACTGGCGATCGCGTTTTGGCGCATCCAGGAGCTCAAGGTGGACATTGGCTGGGCATTGGCAGGGCTCGCCGTAGCCGCGCTGGAGCTTCTTGCCGCGGAGCGGGTCGCCCGGCAGCGCCATGAGCGGGGGATGGCGGCGGCGCTCGGGGCCTATGCCATGGGCACGGCCGCTGCCGTGGGCTTTGCCTTTGCTATGTCGCTCGAGCGCGCTTGGCTGACAGTCGCGCTGGCTCTCCTGGTTCCGGCCATCGCCGCGATCTATCAACGCCTGCCGATCCCCGGCATTCGCCGTGTCGCCTGGGTCGTGGCGGGCGTGGTTCTGACACGATTGGTGCTGAACTATCGTATTCTCGATTATCCGGACGACGGGCTGCCCGGTCTGGGTTGGGTGCTCTACGGCTATGGCATTCCGATGGTCGCGTTCGCATTGGCTGCCTGGCAGTTTCGCCGCCACGCCGATGACAAGTTGGTACGGTTGCTCGAATGCGGTGCCTTGGCGTTCGGCGTGATGTTGATCAATTTCGAGATTCGCGAGCTGGTCGCGGGCGGAATTGCTGTCGCCGACTATTCGTTGCTGGAGCGCTCCTTGCAGTCGCTTGCCTGGCTCTCTATCGCCTATCTTCTCTATCGCCGGCAGGCGACGACACCGCGCTTCGCCCAATTATGGGGCTGGCGGATACTCGCCGGTCTGGCCGTGGCGCAGATAGTGTTCCTGCAGGTGCTGTTTGGCAATCCGATGGCCGTGGCGACACCGGTCGGCCCCTGGCCGATCGCCAATCTGCTCTTCCTGGCCTATGGTGCGCCGGCACTGTTCGCCATCGCCTTCCGTCGTCTGGCGCGGGCGCATGAGGGCCGTGAGTCCGCGGTGGTGATGGCCATCAGCGGATTGTCGGCGCTGGTTCTGCTGTTCGTGGAGGTGTCGTTCGAGGTCCGCCGGGCGTTCCATTCGCCGTTCTTGGATAATGGATTCCTGAACGATGTCTGGATCGAGGTGGCGCCAACCAGCGACGCCGAGTGGTATGCGTATTCCGTCGCCTGGCTGTTTTATGCCGCGGTTCTGCTGGCATTCGGTATCGCTCGCGGCATTGCCGCACTGCGCTACGCTTCGCTCGCCTTGGTCATGCTGACGGTTGCGAAGCTGTTCCTTTTCGATATGTCGGCCCTTACCGGCCTGTATCGGGTCGCATCCTTCCTCGGTCTCGGTCTCTCGCTGGTTGGCATCGGCTATCTCTACCAGCGTCATGTTTTTCCACCGCGAGCCAGCCCATCCCAAGCCGGCGATACGTGATACACTCGTATCCGTGCGAAGCCGAGTAGGAGGGAATGCTGTGAGCGACTTTGAAAAGGTTTGCCGGAGCAGGGCGGGCAGGATGGTGGCGGGCGCGACAGTTGCCCTCTGTCTTGCTGCCGGCGTTGCCATGGCCATGCCTGTGGAAACCGGCAGTTATACCGATATTTCGGGCGTCAACGAACAAGGCGAGTTGGATATTCGCGAAGTTCTGGACAACGCCACGGAAATGGACGTGCGCCTGACCAAGCAGATCATGCTGCTTCAGCGCCAGATCAACGCGCTGAAGGCGGAAATTGAGGTTCTTCGAGCCGAAGAATAGCCTTGGTATTATGCGCCGGCGTCTCTTCGGCGATACCGCTGAGCGCCAATGGCGCGGCGGCCAGCGCCGCCGGGAAGCGGCCGATATGGTAATTGTGGCAGTCGGTGCAGGCACTGCCCGCCTGTTCTTCTTCGTGGCAGCGCGCGCATAGGGTTTTCGACATCGGCTTGAAATTTCTGGCAAAGGTAGTGGGGTCGAGGTCCCGATAGGAGGCCATGACATCGGTCTCGTAATCGACCTGGTGGCAGGTCAGGCAGCCGGCTTCGTCCAGCAGGCTAAAATGGGGCAGGTGCTGATATTTAGTCGTCTGTTAAGAAGCTTCTTTCGCCAGGGTTAGCGGGATTATCGCGGCTGTGATTGCGGCGATGATTTGGCGCAAAAGCTTTGCCAGCCA
>CAZVDW010000088.1:0-3441 GCA_964625645.1 uncultured Rhodospirillaceae bacterium | reverse complement strand
GGTCATCGTTCCCGGCTCGGCCTATCCGTTGCTCCGCCTTTCGGCCGGGAGTGCCTCATTAGCCTTGCCGACGTCATGACCTACTATGCCCTCTGCTGACTCCTGCATCGCGATCGGGTCGCCTCGCGGCTTCCTCAGTTCCGAATTCGGAACACGATGCAGGCCTCCCCAGGTAAGTTCAGTCGCCTTCCCCGCACACCTGCCGGATCTACAGCCTTGGCCCTTGATGGATATGGACTTCGCGATTAGTCGCCCGCTCGTCCGGCCAGGGATGCCTCATATCCGGTTTTTGTTCATCAGGTCGCGGTTTTGCTCCACACTGCCTTCAGAAGCCACCTCACGATGACCCCCTTGTGCTTCGCTAATCCTTCACCTCCATCAGGTTGGATGGGAGACTTTCACTCCTAAGCTACTGCACATGCTGGGCACACGACTAAACCGCTCTCGCGGTAGATTTTTTTTGCGTTGGTTTTCGAGGTGTCGTCCCTTTGAGGCGGTTCCTGTGTTGAGATTTGAGGTTTCGACCTCACTCGACACAGGAGATTGTCATGAGCAAGCAAGCGATCAGCCCGTTGCGCCGTCGTATGATCGAGGACATGGATATCCGCGGTTTTGCGGCCCAAACGCAGCGAGGATACCTTCGCGCGGTGCGAGACTTCACAGCGTTTCTCGGTCGCTCCCCGGATGGCGCGGAAGCGGAGGACCTTCGGCGTTACCAGCTTCATCTGAGATCGAACGGTTCGTCGGCAACGTCGATCAATGCGGCGGTTTCGGCCCTGCGGTTCTTTTTCGGTGTAACGCTGGACCGCGGCGATGCGGCTACGGGGATGACGACGGTTCGCGAGCCTCGCAAGGTGCCGGTGGTGCTCAGCCCGGAGGAGGTGGCACGTCTTCTGGACGCGGCGCCCGGCCCCAAATACCGGGCGGCATTGAGCGTTTCCTACGGCGCGGGTCTGCGGGCCTCGGAAGTGGTATCGCTCAAGCTGACCGACATCGACTCCGGGCGCATGGTCATCCGGGTGGAGCAAGGCAAGGGTCGCCAGGACCGCTACGCCATGCTGTCCGATAACCTTCTCGATGTCCTGCGCGCCTGGTGGCTGGTGGGCCGCGCGCGCGGCGTGATGCTGCCGGGCGGCTGGCTGTTCCCGGGCCAGGACCCGGTCAACCCGCTGACCACGCGCCAACTCAACCGCGCTTTCCATGGCGCTCGGGAGGCGGCCGGTATAGACAAGCCGGCGAACCTGCATACCCTGCGGCACTGCTTCGCCACCCACCTCCTGGAACGGAAAGTCGACATCCGCCTCATCCAGGTGCTGCTCGGTCACAAGAAGCTCGACACCACCGCCAGATACAGCCGCGTCGACAGCCGCACCCTGCGTGCGGTCAAGAGCCCGCTGGAGCACTTGCCGACGCCCTGACGCGTCATGCCCCGGGAACGACTGGAGGTCGCGGATATCTTCCGCACCCACGGGCCTGCCTGGCGCAGGGCCCGGGCCGGACATGTGAGCCTTGGTCAGCTCAAGATCATGTCGGCCATCGAGACCTGCCGCACCGCCGCCCTCGGCGGTCATGTCGCGGCATGCGAAAAGTGCGGCCATCGCCACATTGCCTACAATTCCTGCCGCAACCGCCATTGCCCCAAATGCCAGGGCGCCGTCGCCAGGGACTGGCTGGCCGCGCGCCAGGCCGAACTGCTGCCGGTCGAGTATTATCACGTGGTCTTCACCCTGCCGGGACCGGTCGCCGACATCGCCTATCAGAACAAGGCTGTGATCTACGCGATCCTCTTCAAGGCCGCCGCCGAGACCCTGACCACTATCGCCGCCGATCCCAAACATCTCGGCGCCCGCATCGGTCTCACCGCAGTCCTCCACACATGGGGATCGGCCCTAACCCATCATCCCCATGTCCATTGCATCGTGCCTGGTGGCGGATTGTCATCCGATGGCGAGCGCTGGGTGTCGTGCCGGCCCGGCTTCTTCCTGCCAGTGCGCGTGCTTTCCAGGCTGTTCCGCCGGCTGTTCCTGGAGAAGCTGGCCGCCGGACACGAACATCTCCGCTTCTTCGGCGCTCTCCGGCATCTCGCCGACAGGCAGACCTTCACCGACCACCTGGAGCCCTGGCGCATGGCCGAATGGGTCGTCTACGCCAAGCGCCCCTTCACCGGACCCGACGCCGTGCTCGCCTATCTCTCCCGCTACACACACCGCGTCGCCATCGCCAACGGCCGGCTCCACGCCTGTAACGGTAACACCGTCACCTTCAAATCGAAGGACTACCGCGCCAGGGGGTGCGAGCGGTACAAGACCATGACCCTCGAAGCGCACGAGTTCATACGGCGCTTCCTCATCCATGTCCTGCCGCACCGCTTCCATCGCATCCGCCATGGAGCCTGCCCCGGACTCGATCCGGGGGCCTCTTCGCTAACGGCTATCGCGCCGATAACCTGGCCTGGGCACGCAAACTGCTCGGTGCGCCGGCATCGCCACAGGAGCCCGAAACCGATGTGACCGACGATGACGACGAACCGCAACCACTCGCATATCCTTGCCCCTGTTGCGGCGGCCCCATGATCGTCATCGAAACCTTCGAGCGCGGCGCCCAACCCCGCGCACCGCCGGAACCCTCATGACCGACCGAAACCTGAATACCGTTCGCCCATGCCACCAGCTCCCGGCTGGCCACAGCACCGTCTTGCCAAATCTGGCGCCAAGGCAGCACCGGAGGCCGCGTCATGTTCGAAAAACAACGATACGGCGATCGATCAATGCCGCAGGTGGTCGACTATCTCGAAAATAGAGACACCGATCCCCTATCAGGATCTGGCAAATTCATCGCGCGGCCTTCAAATCCCCATAGCTCACGCCGCTAAGCCGCCGCGTATATTCTCCCGCGGTTTCCTCCCCTGAGGCTTGTCCGACACCTGCCGATCAAGCGCATGGCAGACCTCAACGCGCGGCAGGTGTCCGACAACCCTTAACAAAAGGAGAAGTCAGCAGCTGGTTGCATCGCTCTAGGAATTGGCAGCCCGACGCGAATACACTCTCGCTATATCGGAGATCAGCCAGGCATTGCCGCCGTTACGGTGATCTCGAGCAATGCGCCTCCCTACAGACCCCCGATGCAGGTGCGCACGGGAAGCCGACCCGGCGTCAACCAGGCGGCTCAGGCGCTATCGAATTCCGCGACATCGCGATTGACGTCGGCCATGTGAATAGTGGCCGAAAGTAATCTCGACTTGTCGGTCCCCGCTGCAGCGAGGTGCCTGTCGATTACCTCAAGCGCCTGCGCTGTTAGGCGTTAGCTCGAGGAAGCCAGTACCCAGGTTCATAGACGCGAACGGCTGCGGGCCGGGCGTGCGGCTTATTAAGCGGGCAGGGCAATCGCTTGAAATTGCGAGATTAGGGATTCCCAAGATCATGATTGCGTGATTCAAAGGAC
>CAZVDW010000087.1:0-6054 GCA_964625645.1 uncultured Rhodospirillaceae bacterium | reverse complement strand
GACAACGAGCCTGGGCATGAGCGCAATGTGAAGCTCACGGACTCTCTTCACTCCGCGGCAGGGTCAGCCATCGTCGGATAGTCGAGATAGCCTTCCGCTCCGCCGCCGTAGAACGTCGCGCGATCGTAGGGCGTCAGGTCGGCGCCGAGGCGCAGGCGTTCGGGTAGGTCCGGGTTGGAGATGAAGAAGCGCCCGAACGCAATGGCATCGGCATCGCCCTTGGCCAGCATGGCATTGGCGCTGTCGCCGCGGAAGTTGCCGGCGGCGATCAGCGGGCCCCGCCACAGCGGGCGGAAGAGCTCCGCCGCCGACGGCACGCCCTGGTGATCCACCTCGCGTTGGCCGGCGCCGCTGGCGCGTGGCTCGAGCAGGTGGAGATAGGCCAGGCCGAGCCTGTCGAGCTCGCCGATGAGGTACGAATAAAGCGGCATCGGCTCGTCCTCGCCGCTGTCGTTGGCGATGCCGTAAGGCGACAGGCGAATGCCGACCCGCTCCGCTCCCCACACTTTGCAGACGGCCCGCGTGATCTCCAGCACCAGCCGACAGCGGTTCTCGATCGAGCCGCCATAGGCGTCGCTGCGGCGGTTGCTGCGCGTCTGCAGGAACTGCTCCAGCAGGTAGCCGTTCGCCGCATGGATCTCGACGCCATCGAAGCCGGCTTCCACGGCGCAGCGGGCGGCATGGACGTAGCGCTCGATGACGCCGGGCATCTCTTCCGTCTCGAGCGCGCGCGGCGTCGGGGCGGGTACCCGCTCGAAATCGGGCGTGACGATCATGGCGTCGGCGGCCACGGCCGAAGGCGCGATGGGCAGCCCGCCGTCGGGCTGGTGCGACGAATGAGACAAGCGGCCCATGTGCCAGAGCTGTAGGAATATCCTCCCGCCTTTGGCATGCACGGCGTCGCTGACCAGCTTCCAGCCGGCGATCTGCTCGGGCGAATGGATGCCGGGCGTGCACGGCGCGCCGCGGCCATCCTCCGAGACCTGGGCGGCCTCGGCGATGATCAAGCCGCCGTGGCTGGCGCGCTGGGCATAGTAGGTCGCCATCATCTCGTTGGCGCTGTTGCCGGGAACCGTGGCGCGCATGCGCGTCAGCGGCGCCATCACGACGCGGTGCGACAGGGAAAGTCCGCCAATGGTCATCGGCGTGAAAAGATCGGTGCTTGTCATCGGCATCTGCTCATCGTCCTCGAGGTTCGCGTCCCGTGCTACGCAATCTCCACTACCGCGTCAATGGCATGTCCGGCCATCGCCGCGCGGCAGCGTGCCGCCAGGGCTTCCGCCGCCGCGCCGTTGCCGGCGCTGACGGCGATGCGGGCGAGGGTGCCGTGCTGTTTGTCGGCAACCACGTCTACCGCGACCGCCTCGCCCGCTTGCGCCAGGGCGCCCAGCTCGACCGCCAGCACCCGCGCGGCCGCATCGAGGCGCAGGGTGGGCTTGTGGATCTTGCCCACCGGGGTAAGCGGCATCTCGTCGACGGCGAAGATGGCGACCGGATTGGCGGCGCGCTCCTGGATGCGCGGGCGCACGAAATCGGCCAGGGCGCCGGCATCGAAAGCGGCGCCGGTGCGCATCTGCACATAGGCCACCGGCATCTCGCCGACGCGGCGGTCGGGCTGTCCGACGGCGGCGGCCAGCTCGACGCCTTCGTGCTGGTAGAGCACTTCCTCGATCAGCACCGGATCGATGTTATGGCCGCCGCGGATGATCAGGTCCTTGGCGCGGCCGACATGCCAGAGGCAGCCGTCCGCATCCATGCGGGCGAGGTCGCCGGTGTTGAGCCAGTCGCCGTCGATCCAGGCGCCTGCGTTGTGCGCTTCGTCCACGTAGCCGGCGATCACCTGTGGCCCCTTGACCAGCAACACGCCGATCTCGCCCCTGTCGCAGTCGCGCTGCCAATTGCCGTCAGGATCGACCTGGGCGATGCGGGCTTGGGTATAGGGAAAGCGGATGCCGATGGAGCCGTTGCGGTTCTCGCCGGCCAGCGGGTTCATCGAGGCGAAACCGTGCACCTCGGTCATGCCCCAGCCTTCGAGCAGGGGAAAGCCGAACTTTTCCTCCGCCTGCTGCGCCATCTCCGCCGGCACGCTGGCGGCGGCGACGATGCCGCGCTTGACCGTCGCCAAGTCGATGCCATCGCTCGGCATGCTCAGCAGCGCCGACCAGATCGCCGGCACGGCGGCCAGCATGGTGGCGCCGAAGCGCTCCGCGTTCTTCAGGAAGTCGCGCACCGCGACCCCGTTGCGCAGGCCGTTGGGGTGCAGGATCACCGTCGTGCCGCCCTGGGTCAGGCTGCCCAGGGTACCGATGGTGGCGCCGCCGACATGGAACAGCGGCGTGCCCAGCAGGCCGACCCCGTGCTCATCCGCGTCCAGCATCATCTCCAGGCAGCGCGACTGCAGCAGTTGGCCCTGGTGGCTGTGGCGGGCCAGTTTCGGCAGGCCGGTGGTGCCGCCGGTATGGAGATAGGCGGAGATATCCCGCGGGCCCTTGCCGATCGGCCGGTCGAGGCTGCCGCCGTTCTCCGCCGCCAGGGCGGTTTCCAGACAGACGACGCCGTCCTCGACATCGCCAGCGCCAGCGCCTTGGATCAGCGTCAATTCGGGCAGGCGCTGTTTCAGTGCCATTCCTCGGTCCCAACTGTCGGGGCTGACCGAGGGATGCCAGGCCAGCACGACCTTGGTGCCGGCGGCGCGCGCGATGGCCTCCAGATGGTCGATCTCCAGGAAGGTGTTGACCGGATTGGAGATGCCGGCGCAGGCGGCGGCCCACAAAGCCACCACTGCGTCGCTGGTGATCGGCAGCAGCAGGGTCACTGCATCGTCCGGCCCGACGCCAAGCCGGTTCAACAGATTGGCCATGCGGTGGAGCTGGTCGAGATAGTCGGCGAAGGTCATCGCCAGCGGCGCTTCGTCGGCGGCGCCGCTCTTGAGGCCGTAGAGCGCGACCCGATCGGGATGCTTTTCCGCGCTGGCGCGAATCGCCTCGTAGATGTTGCCGGCCAGGCCGAGATGCTCCAGTGGCCTGCTTTCGATGGCCTCGACGTCGGCCAGGTTCCTGATCCGCCCCGCCATTCTTGCCCCGCCTTTCTCGCGCTTGCGTCACGCGCCGAACAGCATATCGATGATTTGCGCCGGCGCCAGCCGGGTCGCGGAACGCATGGGCGCGGCGTCCTCTCATTGGCTTGGTGCGGCGCGGCGCGCTGCCTTAAAGCACCCCCTCCCGCGCCTTGCGCACCGCGTCCGGCACGCCGCAGGCGAAGGCGTGCTCGACGCGGAAGGCGCGATCGCGCCAGGCCAGACCGGCGAGGGGCATATCGAGGGGGGTGGGGAGATTAGATATCCCTGTCTCAGCAAGTACGGCAATCGTCTGACAGTGGAAGTCGATTGCCAATGGCGTCCGTCAGAAGCTGACCATTGCTTCCGGCGTGCAGAGGGCACCGCCCGCGTCGCAGACTTCGTAGGTGTAGGTGCCGCCCTTCTTCAGGTAATCGATCCAAAGACCGCTGTCGGGGACCGTGTCGACAAGGCTGTCGTTGCGCCAGATTTCCACGTTGCCGCCGCTGAGGCCGTGCCAGACGAGCTCAATTTGTTTCCGACCCCTTTCGGTCGCGACGTGTTCGGCGGTGAGACTGACCGACGGTGCGACCAAGGTCGTGGCCGACACCTCGGTTGACGGCCCCGAGGGGCCACCGCCGTTGCGCGCTGTCAGGCGGTAGGAATAGAGGGTTTCCGGGGTGAGCCCGACATCGGTATAGCTGACCAAGGAGCCCGGCACCGACTCGTCGATGATTGTCCAGCTCCCTGCACCCAGAGCACGCTCGACGGTGTAGTTATCGACGATATCCGCAGGCACATCCCAAGTCAGCGCGATGGAAGACGAGGAGACGTCCGATACCGCCAGGCCCGCCGGTGCGGCAGGGGGATCGATATCGCCTGACTCGGAATCCACATACAGGTGATCGACGGCGACGGAATAGGCGGTCTGCGTACCCGATACGCGCTGAGCGTCGCGAAGCCGAACCTGAACCTGACCCGAGACGGTGGCAGGGATTGTGGCATTGTAGGTGCCTGAACCATCAGCCACCAGGAACAGCGCGACCCAGTCGGAGCCATTGGTCGAATAGTCGAAGGAGAACGATTCGCCTGCCGCCACGTTTGCCGTTACCACTGCGGTCAGCATATGCGAATTGGCCGCCGGCAAGGTGAACGTCCAACGGTGCTCGAGCCAGGTGTAGCGGTTCGCGGGCTTGCCTCCCGAATGGGTCTCGGAGACCGTCTGGCTGCTGCCGTCGGCCTCGTGGGTGTTGAGATAGCTGCCCGACACGCTGCCGTGGACCGACTGTTCGCCGCTGGCCAAGACCCGCACCCCTGTGGGAGCGGCATCGGTCCTGGCCTGGACGATATCCGAATAAAGGGAATAGCCGATCCCGTTGAAGGCGCGAACCCGGTAGTCGTACACCGTATCGCTGGCGAGCCCGGCGTCGGAAAAGCTGACCGTTCCGAGACCGGCGCTGGCGCCGATCGTGGTGATCTCCGCAAAAACCTCCCCGTCCAGGGAGCGCTCTATCGAGAAGCCGGATTCGTCGTCTGCGTTGTCGTACCACTCCAGATCGATGCGCTCATGATCGAAGGCGGCGGCGCTCAGAGCGTTGGGGGCCGCCGGCGGATCGAGAGGCGCGGCATCGCGCCAGGCGGCGGCGGTTGCCTTGACGTCGTTGAGCGAGCGCGCATTGTCCTCCTGCTCGGCGATGCCGGTCGGTTGCGTTTCGCCGCCATAGCTCAGCGTCACCGCCGGGTTGGAGAAATACGGCATGCGCGTGCAGTAGTCCGTGCAATTGTAAGCCATCACCGTGCGATGGATGTACTCCCCGGCGCTGTCGTAATAGAGCCAATGGCCATAGGAGTACGGATACAATGCCGAGCCCGCGTTCTCGGGATTGTGATGGGAGGCCATGTTGTGGCCGAGCTCGTGGGCGAAGGAGAAATAGCCGGTGGCACAGCTATCCTCGACGACGCTGAAGGCGGAGGACGCGAAGCCCGCCGACAGCGTGGTCATCAGGTACGCGATACCGCAGGATTGCGGGTTGTCGATGATCAGGCTGACCATGTCCGCGCCATACTGGTCGCGCAGACCATGCGCCTCGTCCATGTATCCATCGGTGGTGCTTCTTAGCCGGCTGAGGGCGGTGCTGAAGCCTGCCGAGTCGTTGGTGTATGCGGTTTCATAGGCATGGACCAGCCGCAGCGAGGCGTCCACTTGACTGTTGATATAGGCCTGGTTGGTCTCGGCGACGGCAAGCTCGATGAGACTGAGCATGCCATCGGTGCCGCCGACCACATCCCGGGCGTTTGGCGTATAGGCAACCATGACATCGGGCACCGTCGTGCCGCCGTCGCCCTCGGCCAGCAACGCGGAGCCCTCCGTTGCCCCGGCATCTTCGGCGAACACGGGCACGGGATCGCTCTCCGGCCAGGGTTCCGAGGCTGCGACTTCGGCCACCACGTGCACGCCGTTACCGAGGGGCTGAATCTTGAACATGCGGTCCCGCGTGGCCACGACTCCGCTTAACGCCGTGCCGTGGCGGGACAGGGCGACGCGTCCGTCTTGAACGCCGTCGAGCGAGCCGAGCCAACTGTCTCCACCGGTGGGGTGATTTTGACGGCGGTCGAGGACCGCCTGCACAGTGACGCCGTCCAGCAGATTCAAGCTCAGCCGAGCGGAACGCAACTGACCGAAATTGACCCGCACGAACCGTGTCTGGTTCATCATTGCGTTTTCCGGAAGCGCGGCCTCCTCCGGCACCTCGGCAGGGCCGACAGCGTAAAATAGCTGGGGCGGGGTCGGGGTCTCTTGTGCCGCAGCGCCGGACGCCGCGAGGAACACGATACTCAGAACGACTGACGCGAGCTTCGCGACGATCCGAAACGCATCCATGATCGCACCCCCAAATTCAAGATGGACGGCCACGCGGACATTCCCGAATTCGGCTGCCCCAAGCTCACTTGCCTGCTGGCATCTTCCGAAATGGACGCCGGATCGGCATCGCCCCTAA
>CAZVDW010000086.1:0-2765 GCA_964625645.1 uncultured Rhodospirillaceae bacterium | reverse complement strand
ATCGCGCGCGCTCTCAATCCGCGGCTCCTCGACAAGAGCCCCAAAGTGAGCGATGGGGCGCCCATCATCTCATCTGACGGCGTGGTCGAGAGCGGCAACGGGAGGGTGCTCGCCGTTCGCCACGCCTATGCGGAAGGATGGCCTGGCGGCAAGCGCTATCGGCGATATCTCGAACAGCAGGGCTATCCGGTTGAAGGCGTCGAGCAGCCGATTCTAGTCCGCGTCCGCGACCAGGACATGACCTCTGACGAGCGGCAGGCGTTCACGCGCGTGGCCAACCAGCGGGACACGCTGGGCATGTCCGCGACCGAGACCGCGATGGCGGACGCTGCGGCCCTCTCCGACACCATCATTGCCGAGTATCGCGGCGGCGAGGTTGACTCGGCGCAGAACAGGCCGTTCGTCAGGCGCTTCCTGGAGGCTGCTGTCGGCGAGAACGAGTTGGCGGGGATGGTTGCCGAGGATGGCTCGTTGTCGCAGGACGCCAAGCGTCGTGTCGAGGCGGCCCTTCTCGCCAGGGCGTATGGCGATGCCGAGCTTGTCGCCGATCTGGTCGAAAGCACGGATACCAACATCCGCGCTATCGGCGGCGCGCTGATCGACGTGTCCGCAGAGTGGGCGCAGTTGGTTGGGGAGGTAAAGGCCGGTGAGATCGACCCTGCCATGGATCAGTCGCAACACCTGCTTGAGGCGGTCAAGACCGTCCAGCGCGCACGACGCGAGAGGCGAAACGTCAGCGAGTTCGTGGAACAGCGCGAGATGTTCTCTGGCGGTGGCTTGCATCCGACCTCAGAGGCTTTCCTGCGCTTGCTGTTCCGCAACACGCGCCATTGGACCAATCCGGCTGGCAGGGGTAGGCTCGCCGACGCGCTCCGGTTCTACGTGACCGAGGCTCGCAAGACTCGAGCCGGTGTGGACCTCTTAGGCGACACGGCACCGAGCCCGGAGACGATCCTTGGTCTGGCGAAGGAAAGGCAATATGGCCGAGACGAAGCAGCCCAATCCGACATCCTTGCGCAACCCGCTCGCGGCGCTGGCGACAGTGTTCGAGAAGGTGGGCGAGAACGAGACAAAGCCGGCATACCGCAAGCAGAGGCAGCGCGAGGCGCAGAAACTGAGGGAGTGGGCGGCGAAGGAGCCCGCACCGAAGCGGTAGACGCGGGGCCGGACTACCGCTTGGATCCCGACACTGAGCGCGAAGCCTCCCAGCAGGCCCGCAAGATCGAGCGCGCCGTTCGTGAGGCGTTTGCATCGCTTGGCTTGCCCGATCGCAAGCTGGTCACCGAACCTGTTCTCTACGGCGAGGGCGCGGGGCTGACGCGCTCCGGTGCCGCCTCTGCCGACCGCCGCAGGGTCTCTGGCTACAGCTACCGAGGTGTGGCCTATATCGCCCTGTCCGGGGCGGACCCGACATCGACGACGTATCACGAGGGCTTCCACGTTCTCGAGCAGATGGGCCTGTTCTCGGACCAGGAAACCGCCGTCATGGAGCGGGACAGGGCGCGTCTGCTGCCGCTGGCGGCACAAGCGCTTGCCGGCAAGGGCGATCCGTCGCGCCTGTCTCCGCGCGAGCTGCGCACCTATGCCTTCGAGCAGTACCGCCGGGACCGCGAGGCGGAGCGTTTCACGCCTGGCCTGATCCCCGGCATTCGCCGTGCCTTCGGGCGGCTCTATGACTTCTTGCGCCGCTTGCGCGGCATCCTGGAGGGCATGGGGATTGTGGATGCTTCCCAAGCGCTGGGGGCGGAGGAGGTGTTCCGTCGTGCCGCGAGTGGGCAGGTCGGGATGCGACGGCATGGACCACCGTCATACCGTGTTCGTGAGCCCAGCTTTGTCGGTGATACGGGCGGCCCCGCCTATTCGCTACAGCCGGGCGACGAAACAGTTCGTCTGCCATCAGAAACCAGGAATTTGCTCGGTATCGATCGCAATCCCGTTGCGCACTTCGATGCATTGCAACGGCGCCATCCAGAATACTACGAGACTGCGGATCAGGTTCGGCAGGACGTGAATTTCGTTCTTGAGAAACCTGACGATTGGTTCCCGCACAGCGATAGCAAGGTCGTCCTATTCCGAGAGAGCAAGGGCTCCGGTGCGCCGACAGTGCGTATTGATCTGGTGCTCAAGCGCGACGAATACCGGATCGATTCCGTCTACACGATCGACCGCCAGCAGATCGCGCGCAAGATGCGACAGAAGAAGGAATGGCTGGCGAGCCGGAGCCAAGGAGGTCATTCCCCTGGCGCGGGAGGGATTGCCGGCTGGTTCCGGATGCCGCCCGCTTCCTATCCATCTAAATCCGGTATTACCCCGGCTCGCCCCTCTAATATGGGGAAAGACGGCGGCGATGTCGAGTTCTCGATGGACGACGATTCCGACGACGCTTTCCGCAAGCGCTACGAGGAATTGTTCCCCGGCGAGCCTCCCGTCACTGCCGAGACCGCGCGCAAGTCGGTTAAGGAAGGCGTCTAGCGAGCCCAGAAAGCACTGACCGCGGCGGAGGAGGTCGAGGGCAACGTCATCGTCGAGAAGGCGGATGCCGACAAAGACAGCATCAACGGCGTCAAGGCCTGGCTATATACGCCGCTGTCCGCCTCCAGGAAGCTGCCCTGGATGAACGCCCTTATCCAGAAAGGCATAGAGGGCGAGATCGACCAAAGCAGATACATCAATTGCGCATTCCGATGAAAACGGCCACCGATTCCGACGGAAAGCGGCCACCTGTTCCGATCCAAAGCGGCCACTTTGTCCGCTGGTCGAATTGG
>CAZVDW010000085.1:0-7166 GCA_964625645.1 uncultured Rhodospirillaceae bacterium | reverse complement strand
TCGAAAAGCTGTCGAGCCAAAGAGGGGTCGAGATCGACTATCACCTGGTCGAAGGGGCGGATCATTTCTTCAACAATCACCTGGAGACGATCTCGGGTCACCTCACGGACTATGTCAGCGCGCGCGTCGCCGAAAAGGTGGCCCAGGGCTGAGCGCCACAGCACCGTCTTGACAGAACGCCCGGCGAGTGATTTACGGGCCTCGGAGCTGGCCTCTCCCTAAACGGGCTCGCGGAATTTGATCGGGCAGCTTGCACCGCGAAAGTAATGCTAAAGCGCCACGGGGAATGCTCCCGTGGGCCCGTGGTGTCCACATGACGGGAGCATTGTCATGACTGCTTCGACTCCGGATCCTTTTGCAGACGAGCGCAGCTGGCGCCCGGCGACCCGCCTGGTGCGTGGCGGCACGCGGCGCAGCGAGCATGGCGAGACCAGCGAGGCGCTTTTTCTCAACTCCGGCTTCGTCTACGACCGCGCTGAGACCGCCGAGGCGCGCTTCGCCGGCGAAGCACCGGGTTTCGTCTATTCGCGCTACAACAATCCCACGCTGGGCATGTTCGAGCGCCGCATGACCTTGCTCGAAGAGGCCGAGGACTGCCTGGGCACCGGCAGCGGCATGGCAGCCGTCTTTGCCGCCCTGATGTGTCAGCTTCGCGCCGGCGACCGTGTCGTCGCGGCACGGGCCATGTTCGGCTCCTGCTTCTACATTCTCGACGAGTTGCTGCCGCGCTTCGGCATCGAGACGGTTTTCGTCGACGGCCCCGACCTCGACCAGTGGCGCGATGCGCTGGCACCGCCGACGGCCTGCGTCTTTTTCGAGACCCCGGCCAATCCGACCTTGTCGCTGGTCGATATCGCCGCCGTATCGGAGCTGGCCCACGCGGCCGGCGCCAAGGTCATCGTCGACAATGTCTTCTCGACACCGCTGCTGCAAAGCCCGCTGACACTGGGAGCCGACATCGTCGTCTATTCCGGCACCAAGCATATCGACGGCCAGGGCCGTTGCCTCGGCGGCGCGGTGCTGGGCAGCGAGAGCTTTTGCCGCGAGACCCTGCAGCCCTTCCTGCGCCATACCGGGCCGGCGCTGAGCCCGTTCAACGCCTGGATCCTGCTCAAGGGCCTGGAGACCCTGCCGCTGCGCGTCGAGGCGCAATGCAGAAGTGCCGCGCGTATCGCCGAGACCCTGGCGGCGCATAGCGCGGTCGAGGCCGTTCTCTATCCCTTCCGCGACGACCATCCGCAGGTCGCTCTGGCGCGGCAACAGATGCGTGGCGGCGGCACCATCGTCAGCTTCAGCGTCGACGGCGGCAAGCAGCAGGCCTTCGCCGTGCTCAATGCCCTCAAGCTGATCGACATCTCCAACAATCTCGGCGACGCCAAAAGCCTGGTCACCCATCCGGCCAGCAGCACCCACCGCTCCATGAGCCCGCAAGCCCGCGCCCAGATCGGCGTCACCGACTCGCTGATCCGGCTCTCGGTCGGCCTCGAAGACGTGGCAGACCTGACCGAAGACCTGCTAGGCGCGATGCAGCACGCCGCCAGTGGTGGCTGTGGCGCAGCCCGTGGTGCCGGGATAGGTTAGCGGCAGGCCTCTCAAGGAGCGCAAGGCGAGATAGGCGAAGGCGTGCGCTTCGAGCGCGTCGCCGTCCCAGCCCACGGCCTCGACAGCATCGAGCGGCGCGTCGAGCCGCTCGGCCAGCGCCGCCATCAGCAGCGGATTGCGCCGGCCGCCGCCGCAGACCAGCCAGCGTGATACGGGCGCCGGAAAATGGTTGGCCGCGGCAGCCACCGACGCGGCCGTAAAGGCAACCAGTGTCGCGGCACCGTCCGCCGCCGCCAGGCCCGGCGCGAGCCTGCCGGCGAAATGGTCGCGGTCGAGCGACTTGGGCGGGGGCAGTGCGAAATAGGGATCGGCAAGCAGGGCATCGAGCGCCGCCGCGTCGACGTCGCCCGCGGCTGCCAGCCGCCCGTCCTCGTCGAGCGGCCGGCCGGTATGGGCCTGTGCCCAGTCGTCGAGCAGGGCATTGCCGGGGCCGGTGTCGAAGCCGAGCAGGGCGTCGTCCGCCGCGCCGATCCAGGTGACATTGGCGACGCCGCCGATATTGAGCACGGCCAGTGGCCGCGCCAGTCCTGTCGCCAGCGCCCGGTGGTAGACCGGCACCAGCGGCGCGCCCTGGCCGCCGGCGCGCAGGTCGGCGGAGCGCAGGTCGTTGACCACGTCGATGCCGGTCAGTGCCGCCAGCCGGGCGCCGTCGCCGATCTGGCAGGTGCGCCCTTCGCCGGGCCGGTGCCACAGGGTCTGGCCGTGAAAGCCGATCACCGCGATATCTGCGGCCTTGAGCCCGGTCTCGTCGAGCAGCGCCGCCACGGCCTCGCCATGGGCGTCGGTGAGGGCGGCTTCGGCGCTTTCGTCGAGAGCGCGCAACCGCGCCCTGAGGGTAGGCTCATAAGGCAGCGTGAGCGCCGGGCCGGGCTCGACCACGCCCTCGCCATCGCTCACCAGCAAAGCCGCGTCGATACCGTCGGCCGAGGTGCCGCTCATCAGGCCGATCGCCCTCATCGGTCGCGTTGCCGCTGGCGCGGCCCTATGCTAAGCACGCCCATGATCCCACTCACGTCCGATTTCCTGCGCAGTATCGTCGAGCGCGGCTATTTGCACCAGTGCACCGACCTTGAGGCGCTCGATGCCCGCGCCGCGAAGGAGACCGTGGTCGCCTATATCGGCTTCGATGCCACGGCCGACAGCCTGCATGTCGGCAGCCTGCTGCAGATCATGCTGCTCAGGCGCCTGCAACAAAGCGGGCACAAGCCGATCGTGCTGATCGGCGGCGGCACCACGCGCATCGGCGACCCCTCGGGCAAGGACAGCTCTCGCCAGCTGCTCTCGCGCGAGGATATCGCGCGCAACGCGGCGGCCCTGCGCGGCGTCTTCGACCGTTTTCTGACGTTCGGCGACGGCCCCACGGACGCCATCATGGTCGACAACGGCGACTGGCTCGACGCCCTGGTCTATCTCGAATTCCTGCGCGATTACGGCCGCCATTTCTCGGTCAACCGCATGCTCGGCTACGAATCGGTCAAGCTACGCCTCGAGCGCGAGCAGCCCCTGAGCTTCCTCGAGTTCAACTACATGGTGCTGCAGGCCTACGACTTCCTCGAGCTCTGGCGGCGCTACGATTGCTGCCTGCAAATGGGCGGCTCGGACCAGTGGGGCAATATCGTCGGTGGCGTCGAGCTGACGCGCCGTGTCGAGAGTAAGCCGCTCTACGGCCTCACCGCGCCGCTGATCACCACGGCGGCGGGCGCCAAGATGGGCAAGACGGCGGCGGGCGCGGTATGGCTCAACGCCGACAAGCTCTCGCCATACGACTACTGGCAGTTCTGGCGCAATACGGAAGACGCCGATGTCGGCCGCTTCCTGCGTCTGTTCACCGACCTGCCGCTCGACGAGATCGCCCGCCTCGAAGCCCTCGAGGGCGCCGAGATCAACGCCGCCAAGAAGGCGCTCGCCAACGAGACCACTGCGTTGTGCCATGGCCGCGCGGCGGCCGCGACGGCGGCGACGACGGCGGCGGAGACATTTGAGCGCGGCGGTGCCGGCGAAGCCCTGCCGGAAGTCACCGTGCCCGGCGCAACGCTGGATGAAGGCATCGCCGCCTTCCGCCTCTTCGCCATGGCCGGGCTCTGCGCTTCGAACGGCGAGGCACGGCGCCTGCTGCGCGGTGGCGGCGGGCGCCTCAACGGCCAGCGCATAGAGGCGGAGGATCAGACCATCGGGCGCGACGCCTTGGGCGCCGAGGGTGCCATCAAGCTGTCAGCGGGGCGCAAACGCCACGCCCTCGTCAGACCGGTCTAGTTTTCAGAGCGCTTCAAGGTGTCGGTCAGGGTGATGGCCAGGCGGTCCTCGACCACCATCACCTCGCCTTTGGCGACCATCTGCTCGTTGACGTAGATGTCGATCGGGTCGCCGACCAGGCGGTCGAGCTCGAGCACGGCGCCACGGCCCATCTTGAGCAGTTGGCTGACGGGGATCTGCGCCGTTCCCAGCACCGCCGATATTTCGACCGGCACCTCGTAGACGGCACCGCTGTCGTCGCTCGCAACGCCTTCGGCAGCTTCCGCGCCTTCGGCAGCTTCGCCCTCGGCAATCTCGCTTCCGTCGTCTTCCTCGGCCATTGCTCAGCGTCCTTATCAGGCCCCGTTGCCGCGATCATGCGCCATAATACTTAACCCCGGGTTAGCGCGCCAGCCGGCTGTCGGTGGGATCCGTATCGCCGGCCTCGCCGGGCTCGAAGCCGCCAAGCAGTTCGCGCAGGATGCCCGGCGCCAGCGCGGCGAGCGGGTTTACCGTGACCTGGGGATTGTCGCGCGGCCCCTTGACCGCATAGGTCGCGGCAAAAATCCCCTTGCCCTCGCCGCCGGTCAGCAAATCCCCGATCAGCGGAATATTGCCGAGCGCGGTGTTGAGCACATAGGCTGGCACGATGGTGCCCTCGAGGTCCGCCAGGTCCCGGTCGAGATCGACATCGCCCTCCATGGTTATGCCGAAGGAGAGGCCGTAGGCACGCGCATCTTCGAAGCGGATAACGGCGCCGTCATAGGAGAACGGCGCATCGAGCCTGCTGAAAGGCATGCCGTCACCCCCCAGCATCTCCAGTGCCCCGGTGATCGAGACCAAGCTCAGAATGCGCGCCAGGACCGGCGCATCGATAATGTGAAAGTCGTCTATCTTGAAGACGCCGGCAATCGGCGCATCGGCGTAAGAATCGTCTATTACGGCCTCGATCTGCATGGCACCGCCGACCATATTGCTGGTCAGGCCCAAGGCATCGACGACGGCGCCCGCATTGGCCGAGGTCAGCACCGCCACCCGTTGGCTCGCACCGGCGCTGGCAAGCCGCAGGCTCAGGTCACGGGCCTCGCCGAAAGCAAAATCGAGACTCGCCTGTGTCAGGCGGCGACCGTCATAGTCCGCCTTGGCATTCACCTGATGCAGGAAGGTGTCGTCGCCGACCACCACCAGGTCCACGGCCGCGTTGAGGTCGATCGGCGCGACACCCGCCGCGTCGGGCGTATCCTGGACATGGGCCATGAGCGGCCGCAGATCGAGGCTCGAGCCGCTGACGCCGACAACCAGTTGACCGTCGCCTTCGAGCCGCACCGAGCCCCGGATGTCGGTCAGGCCGGCGGCCAAACGATCGAAACCCACGGTCCAGACACCGCTGGCGTCACGCTCGGCGCTGCCGGCCGCGGCCAATCCGTCCGCAAGCAGGCCGAACTGTGTCAGGCGCCGCAAGGCGCCATCTTCCCAGGCCAGGGCGAAACGCGCCTCCGCCTGGCCCCCGGCCGGCTTGTGCCAATCCACCTCGGGCAGCGACAGCTCGGCTGCCTTGCCGTCGATATCGAGCTCGCCGGTCAGCAGGCCCGCGGCCGTCTCGGCCAAGCGCAGCTCGATGTCCAGGGGGCCGCGGATCGCCGCATCGGCAAGGCCGGCGCGACCCCTTGCCGCATCGTCGATACGCCCGCCCACATCAAGCCGCCGCTTGAGCGTTCCCGTTGCC
Organism: uncultured Rhodospirillaceae bacterium; assembly: GCA_964625645.1. Taxonomy (GTDB): domain Bacteria; phylum Pseudomonadota; class Alphaproteobacteria; order UBA7887; family UBA7887; genus UBA7887. The sequence continues at coordinate 1,606 of CAZVDW010000085.1, read as the reverse complement.
GGCGAAAAATTCTCACGCCAATGAAATTCAGCCGGCGTCCCGGCCAGCAAGCCCTCGCCGCTCAGGTCGAAGCCGCCAGCGTCGAGCAGCAGCGCGGCCTGTCCGTTGTGCAAACCGCCTTTGACAAGGTCGCCCATGGCGCGACCCGGAACCGTCAGGTCGAACAGATCCGCGCCAAGGCTGATTTCCATGCTGGTCAGCGGCGGGTCGGCAAGCAAAGGCAGCGCCAGCGCCAGCTCTCCCTGCACCCTGCCGGCGATATCGGCCGGGTCGAGACCGATATCGTGAACATAGCCGAAAGGCGGCTGGTCGAGAGCCGCCAGGGCGCCGGCCAGGCCGCCGGAGAAGCTGACATCGACCTCCGCCACGCCAACGGCATCGCGTTCGGCATCGATCAGCACAGTGGCGCCATGTATCGCCAGCGGCCCGGCGGAGCCGGTAAGCACTTCGGCCGTGAGCCCCTGCGGATCGAAGCGTCCGACACCCTCGAGGCCGACCACGGGCGGCATGCCGGGCATGTAGACGACATCCGCATCGGTGATGCGAAACAACCCGATCACGGCATCCGGCCGGAGGTTCTCGCCGGGCCAGTCCGCCGCACCCAGGTCGAGTGTTATGGTCATCTCCTCGACCGTGCCGGCGCTCATCCGCTCGACCACCCACTGGCGTCCGTTGGTGGCCACCGAAGCAGGCCAATAGCGGTCTATGCTATCGATCGGAATCTTGGCAAGACGGATTTCGGCCTTGGTATCGGGTGCCGACCAATCGCCTGAGAATTCTCCTGTCATGGCAATGCGCGGGCCACCGAAATCGACCGCCAGCCTATCGAGAGAGAGGGTGCTCAGAGCGCCTTCGAGGCGCCCGCTCACGCGCAGGTCCACGATCGAGCGCAAGGCCGCCGGGGCAATCGGCAGCGGCAAAGCCAGGCGCCCGGGGCCACCGGCGAGATCGAAGGCGATATCGCCCAATTCGCCACCCGCCCCCACGATGACATCGACATATCCGGTCAGCGGCAGATCCAGATCCGCCAGGCCGGTCAGGGTCGGGTGGGCCAACGCCAGCGCCGCCGGCACCAGGCGGTCGAAATTCACGGTCAGGTCCAGGCGCGCTTCACCGAGCCGGTATTGCGCCACGACATCGAGCTCTATCTCGTCTTCGCCAAGCGCCAGCGCGAGCGCCGCACGGGAGCGAACGCCGTCTTCGTGACGTTCGAGCAGCAGCTCCCTGACCGGCGCCGACCAGTCGATATCGAGCCCGTCGTCACGCACCGAGATATGGCCTTCGATGATGCTGATGCGACGGAGATAGCCTCCTGCCAGGTCACGGTCGAGAGGCAACAGCAGCTCCCCGAACAGGGCGTTGCCGACCGCCTCGTCCGATTCGCCCACGCGATTGGCAAAGCCCAGGTCGATCTTGCCATCGGCACCGCGGACGATGCGCACGCTGGGTCCGAACAGTTCCAGCTGCGTCGGCGCGATAAAGCCCCTGAAAAGGGCGGGAATACTGATCTTGATGCCCATCTCCGGCACACCGGCCATGGCCGTCGCATCGGTGCGGTAGGCGCTGACGCCAATGGCGCGAACGTCAAACGTGCGCTCCCAGCCCT
>CAZVDW010000084.1:0-7255 GCA_964625645.1 uncultured Rhodospirillaceae bacterium | reverse complement strand
CGACGATGCCGATGGGATAGCCACAAAGCCGGGCGAAGCCCGTGACCAGCGTCGTGCCATAAAGCGGCTTGAACTCGTCTAGCTCGCTGGCATCGACCAGGCGGGCGATGACTTCGCGCACGTCGTAGGGCTGGCGCAGGTCGTCCGGTAACAGGCCGTAAAGCTCAGCCGCGTCGTAAAGCGGCTCGCGCGGCTCGGCAATGTCGAGGTCGACTCGTTTCGGCCGGTTCAAGTTGCCGACAAGGCGGCGTGTGATGGCCAGCGCGTGGCGGTCGTCCTGGGCGTAGTGATCGGCGACGCCTGAGATGCGCGTGTGCACGTCGGCACCGCCAAGCTCCTCGGCGCTGACCACCTCGCCGGTGGCGGCCTTCACCAGCGGCGGGCCGCCGAGGAAAATGGTGCCCTGTTCGCGCACGATGACGGCCTCGTCCGACATCGCCGGCACATAGGCGCCGCCGGCGGTGCAGCTTCCCATCACCACCGCGATTTGCGGAATGCCTTCCGCCGACATGGTGGCCTGATTGTAGAAGATGCGGCCGAAATGCTCGCGGTCGGGAAAGACCTCGTCCTGGTTGGGCAGATAGGCGCCGCCGGAATCGACCAGGTAGAGGCAGGGCAGGCGGTTCTCGCGAGCGATCTCCTGGGCGCGCAAATGCTTCTTCACGGTCATCGGGAAGTAGGTGCCGCCCTTGACCGTGGCGTCGTTGGCGACGACGACGCATTCGCGCCCCTGGATGCGGCCGATGCCGGTGACGATGCCCGCCGACGGCGCCTCGTCGTCATACATGCCGTGGGCGGCGAGCTGGGAAAGCTCGAGGAACGGCGAGCCGGGATCGAGCAACAGGCGCACCCGGTCGCGCGGCAGCAGCTTGCCGCGGCCAAGATGGCGCTCGCGCGCGGCGTCTCCGCCGCCGAGCTTGGCCTTGGCGACTTCGCCATGCAGGTCCTCGACCAGAGCGGCGATGCGGGCCGCGTTCTCCGCATATCCCGGTGCGCGCGCATCCAGCGCTGTCTGCAAAGTCGTCATAGGCCGTATATGCGTGCCGCATTGTCGTGGAAGACGCCGCGGCGCTCGCTCTCCGAGAGGTGGGCGGTAAACGTCTGGGCCGCCTCATACCACGCTTCATACCCGATTACGCGCCCGGCGACAGGCCAATTGCTGGTCCAGATCACCCGTTCCGGCCCGAAGCGCTCAAGGACATGCGCCACATAGGGCGCCAGGCGCTGCGTGGTCCAGTCCGGCTCGGTGCCGACCGGCGTGACGAGCGACAGCTTGATCGAGACATTGGCGAGATCGGCGAAGGGGTCGAGCAGGGCGCGCCAATCAGGGAAGTCGTCCTTGGTGATATCGGGCTTGCCGATATGGTTGAGAACGATGGTCGTGTCCGGTGCCTGCCGCGCCGCGGCCAGCGCCCCGGCGAGCTGGAAGTGGTGGGCGTTGATGTCGCAGACGAGGCCGAAATCGGCCAGCATCCGCGCGCCCCGGACAAAGCTCGGTTGCGCCCAGACATGCGGGTCGGTGACGTGATGCACGGTGCGGCGCACGCCCTTGACCAGGGGGTGGCGCTTGAGGGCTGAGAGCTTGTCGCGGGCGTCGGCGGCCTCGATCGGAGCGGCGGCGATGATGCCGCGCAGCTGCGGATGCGCGGCGGCAACGCTTTCGAGGAATTCGACCTCGGGCTCGCCGTCGCTGACGTCGGTGTCGGCCTGCACGGCGATGGCGGCCTCGACCGGCACGCCGCCATGGGCCGAGGCGTATTCGTCCCAGCCGTAGTCTTCCGCGAAGAGCTCGCCCAGCACCCCGGGCTGATGCAGCACCGCGCCGCGCCAGACATGGAAGTGGGCGTCGACGACACCGCTCATCGCTCGAGCCCGTAGACCGCGACGGCGGTGTCGTGGAAGATCTGCCGGCGCCCAGCTTCCGGCAAATGCGCGGTCATCGACTGCGCCGCCGCCAGCCAGTCGCCATAGGGCGTGACCAGGGCCGCGACGGGCCAGTTGCTCGCCCACATCATGCGCCCGGGCCCGAACTCGCCGAGCAGGTGGCCGACGTAAGGCGCCACGGTCGCTTGCGTCCAGTTGCCGTCTTCGGGTGTCTGCACCACGACGGAAAGCTTGACATAGACGTGTGGCATGGCGGCCAGCCGACTCATGTTCTCGCGCCAGGGATCGAGACTGCCGCCTTGTACGTCCGGCTTGCCGAGATGATTGACCACGATGGTGGTGTCCGGGCAGGCGCTTGCCATGGCGACAACGCTTTCGAGCTGCCAGTGGCGGGCGCAGATGTCGCAGATCATGCCGCGTCGCCCAAGCAGCCGCACGCCGGCGATGAAGTCGTCGCGGGCGCAATAGGCGTCGTCGGCCTCGTGCTGGGTGTTGCGGCGGATACCGCAGACCAGGGGGTGGCGGGCCAGGCGGTCGATATGGCTGGCCAGATCGCGGCCTTCCACGGGCGCGAAGGCGACGATGCCGCGCAGCTCGGGATGGTCGGCCGCCGCGCGCTCGAAGAATTCGACCTCGGGCTCGCCATCGCCCGGGTTCTGGTCAACCTGCACGGCCACGGCGCCAGCCAACGCGATATCCCCGCGCGCCGTGGCATAGTCGTGCCAGTCGATGTTGTTGGCAAAACGCGGATGCGCGACCAGCCCCGGCTCGCGCATATCGCTTACGCGCCAAAGATGGAAATGAGAATCGATCAGCTGTTCCATGGCGCGCAGTGTAGCAATAGCGACGCATGCTTGACAGACCGTGCCCGCCCCGGTCATGTCGGCGGCGAAGGTATGACACCAGGGATGGACGGCATGACCGACACCGGCGCGGGGCCGCTTGACGGCATCCGTATCATCGATATCACCAATGTCATCATGGGGCCGTTCGCGACCCATATTCTCGCCGACATGGGTGCGGACGTGATCAAGATCGAGGCGCCCGAGGGCGACCTGATGCGTAACCTCAAGCCCTATCGCCACGAGGGCATGGGCGGCGCCTTTCTGCAGCTCCACCGTAACAAGCGCGGCGTGATGCTGAACCTGAAGCGGGAGCCGGCACGGGCCGCGCTCAAGCGCCTGATTCCGACCGCCGATGTCTTCGTGCACGCGTTGCGCCCGAAGGCGATCGACCGTCTCGGCCTCGACTACGATTCCGTCTCGGCGCTCAGGCCCGACATCGTCTATTGCGGCGCCTATGGCTTCGGCAAGGATGGGCCGTATGCCGACAAGGCGGCCTACGACGATGTCATCCAGGCCGGCTCGGGCCTGGCGGCGCTGCATGGCAAGCGCTATGGCGAGCCCAATTATGCGCCGACGGTGGTCTGCGACAAGTTGGCCGGACAGGCAATCGCCTACTCCATCCTGGCCGGCCTGCTGCAGCGCGAACGTGGCGGTGGCGGCCAAGCGATCGAAGTGCCGATGTTCGAAACCGCGATCGAGTTCCTCACGCCCGAGCATTATGGCGGCGCGGTGTTCGAGCCGCCGTTGTCCGAGTTCGGCTATCCGCGGGTGCTGGCGGAGAACCGCAAGCCCTACCGCACGGCCGACGGCTATTGCTGCATCATGCCTTATTCGGATGCCAACTGGCGCGACTTCGTCGATTTCATCGGCCGGCCGGAAGTCAAGGACGACGAGAGGATCGCGTCGGTCACCACGCGTGGGCAGAACGTGGACTTTCTTTACGGCCTGATCACCGAGGCGGCGCCGAAGCACAGCACCGCGGCATGGATCGACTTTTGCGACCGTGCGAGCATTCCCAGCATGCCGGTGCTCGACTTCGAGGATCTGCCGGAGAACGAGCACGTCAAGGCCGTCGGCCTGTTCGAAACCGTCGAGCACCCGAGCGAGGGCCGCCACCACATGGTGCGCCGGCCGGTGAACTTCGCCAAGGCCCCGTTCGAATTGCGCCGCCACGCGCCGCGCCTTGGCGAACACACCCGCGAGGTGCTCGCCGAAGCCGGCCTCACGCAAGCCGAGATCGACGAGGCCACGGGCACAGACTGATCGGCTGGCCTTTTGCCGGCTTGCAGGTTACGACGAGGGTCCACCGATTGCAGGGGAGGACATCGTGGCGTCCACAAGACCGTTCGGGGTCAACACCTATTCCTACACGCTGGGCTCTGGCGCGGCCGATTGCCTGGCGCGGCTTGCCGATCAGGGCACCACAAACATCGAGCTGATGATGTATCCGGGCCACGCCTGGCCGCGCGACATGGACGGCGCGGCGCGGCGCGCGCTGGCTGCCGTGGTCGAGCAGCGGGCCTTGCGCATCCGCACCCTCAACATGCCCAATATCGACGTCAACCTGGCCGCCGCCAATGCCGACATGCGGGCCCTGAGCATCGCCCATATGGAGCGCGTGATCGCGCTGGCCGGCGACCTCGGCGTGCCCGGCGTGGTGGTCGGGCCGGGCAAGCCGAATCCACTTTTTCCGGCACCGAAGGCGCAGCTCATGGGCTGGTTCGCGGCCGCCCTCGACGTTCTTTTGCCGGCGGCGGAGAAAGCCGGCACGCGGCTGTTGGCGGAGAACATGCCGTTTGCTTTTCTGCCCGACGCGGACAGCCTGATGGCGGCGATCGAGCCCTATGGCGAGATCGGCGTGGTCTATGACGTGGCCAATGCGGTCTTCATCGGCGAGGACACGCGGGCGGGCCTGCGCTGTGTGCAGGAGCGCCTGGAATTGGTGCATCTGTCCGACACCCCGCGCGAGGTCTATCGCCACGATCCGGTCGGCGGCGGCGCGGTGGATTTCGCGGCCTTCGCCGAAGGGCTGACCGAGATCGGCTATGCTGGCGAAGCGATGCTGGAGATCATAACGCCGGATCCGGACCGCGATATCGCGGACAGTATCGAGCGCCTGCTGGCCATGCCGGCGTGGCAAGCCTGGGTGGCATGACCATGGACGAGACCTTCGACGTTATCGTGGTCGGCGGCGGCGGCAGCGGCTTGGCGGCGGCGCTGGCGGCGCGCGAGGCCGGGCGCAGCGTGGTGCTGCTGGAGAAGAACCCGGCGCTCGGCGGCACCACCGCATTGTCGGTGGGCTCGATCACGGCGAGCGCCACGCCGCACCAGATCGCGGCCGGAATCAAGGACCGCCCGCAAGACCATTTCGCCGACATGCCGGGCTTTGCGCCAGGGCTCGAGAACCGCGACAATCCGGCGCTGCGGCGCCTGCTGACCGAGAACCTGCCCGCGACCTTCCGCTGGCTTTGCGATCTCGGCCTGGTCTTTTACGGCCCCATGCCCGAGCCGCCGCACAAGAAGCCGCGCATGCACAACGTGCTGCCCAATTCGCGCGCCTACATCCATGTGCTTGGCGGCCACGCGGCACGCCGCGGGGTCGATATCCGAATCAATGCGCGGGCTGTGGAATTGCTGCGCGACGGCGAGCGCGTGGTCGGCGTGCGCGCCGAGATCGCCGGCAGGGAAGTTCGCCTCGGTGCGCGCGGCGGTGTCGTGCTGGCGAGCGGCGACTACGCGGCGAGCGCCGAGCTCAAGGAACGCTTCATGTCGCCGGCAGCGGCTGCGGTCGACCCCATCAACCCGAGTAATACGGGCGACGGCCAGGCCATGGCCATGGAGATCGGCGGGCGCGTGCTCAACGGCGACCTGGCGCTGGGGCCGGAGATCCGCTTCGTGCCGCCGCCCGGGGACGCCTTCGTCCGCCGCCTGCCGCCCTGGCGCTGGCTGGCGCGGCTCATGGCTTGGTCCATGGACCACGTGCCGGCGTTCATCCTGCGGCCTTTCGTGATGAGCTTCGTGACCACGCATCTGGCGCCCGACCCCTCGCTCTACGCGGAAGGCGCGGTGCTGATCGACGCCAAGGGCGAGCGCTTCACCGACGAGCTTGCCAATCCGGCGCTCGACCTGCCCTCGCGGCCCGACAAGGTCGGCTACATTCTTTTCGACCGGCGGGTGGCCAAGAAATTCTCAAAGTGGCCGCACTTCATCTCGACGGCGCCCGGCATCGCCTATGCCTATCTCGCCGACTACAAGCGCAACCGCAAGGACGTCTACCATAAGGCCGGCAGCCTGGCCGATCTCGCCGAAGACCTGGGCATGGACGCGGCGGTTCTGGAGGCGAGTATCGAGGCATACAATGCCGCGCTACCGGAAGGGCGCGAGCCCATCGCCAAACGGCCCTTCGTGGCGCTCGGCCCGGTCAAAAGCTCGATCATCATCGTCGAAGGCGGCGTGGCCGTGGACGAAGACCTGCGCGTGCTCGCCGACGACACCCCCATCCCCGGCCTCTACGGCGCCGGCTCCTCAGGCCAGGGCGGCCTGCTGCTGGAAGGCCATGGCCACCACCTCGGCTGGGCCTTCACCTCCGGCCGCATCGCCGGGCGCAATGCGGCGTATGAGGTGGCTACCGAGGACACGGTGGAGGCGTGATGACTGCCTGTTCCCTATCATGACCGACGACTCTCGTCTCTTCGAGGTCTTCCTGGACGTGCAGCGTGGTCTGCCGCGACAAGGACCGGGCTGTGCCGAAAGCACGCGCAAGGCGCTTTCCCTGTGCAAGTCATTGCCGGAAGAGCCGCGCGTGCTCGACATTGGCTGTGGACCGGGAATGCAGACGCAAGTCTTGGCTGAAGACCTTGGCGGTGAGATCACCGCAGTTGACGTGATGGAGGAGTATCTGGATGCACTGCGCGAGCGCATCGGGGCGATGGCAGCTCTCGACCGAGTGAAGATCATGGCCTGCGACATGAGCGATTTGCCATTTCCGGAGCATGCGTTCGATCTGATTTGGAGTGAAGGCGCGGCGTACATCATGGGGGTAGAGAACGCCCTCAAGCAATGGCGGCCGTTGCTAAAGCCGCGCGGCTATCTGGCCCTGACCGAGCTGGTGTGGTTGGAAGCGGGGCCGCCGGCCGACGCAGTGACGTTCTTCGGCGAGGAGTATCCGGCGATGACCGACGTGGTCGGTGTCGCGCATATGTTTCGGCAGAATGGCTATGACGTGGTTGGCCATTTCACGCTGCCGGACGCCGCCTGGTGGGAGAGTTATTACGGGCCGTTGGCGTTGAAGCTTCCAGGCCTGAACGAAAAGTACAAAGGCGACAATGAGGCCTTGAGCGTCGTCGAGACGATTCGGCGCGAGATTGAGGTTAGGCGCCTGTTCGGCGAGTCCTATGGCTATCAATTTTTTGTTGGGCAAAGGCTGGGCGTGGAGTGAGCGCGGCAATGATAGCGCGCGTTACCCGAATCAGAGAAACACAAGAAGTATTATATTCGTAACTAACAGATAGTGCTTCATCCACCCT
>CAZVDW010000083.1:0-1929 GCA_964625645.1 uncultured Rhodospirillaceae bacterium | reverse complement strand
GACCGACCAGCTGTCGACCATCTGCGGCTGCACCTCGAGGTTCTCGTCCAGCGCGAACAGCGTGTCGTAGACCATGTAGCCGTGATTGCGCGTGATATAGGCCGTGGTCCAGATCGGATCGATGTTCTTCAGGTCCGCATGCGGCACCACCTTGAGAACCGTCTCCGACCATGCCGGCGTCGCGCCCAGCAGCAGCGCCGCCATCACTCCAAGCCACAATCGCTTCATTGCCTTGCCCTCCCGGTTCGCTTCGGCGCGGCGACTATAGCACTTTGCGCGGCGAGTGGTTGGAAAGGCGCGCGCTATTCGTTAAGAGAGGCGCCCATGCCCGTCCTGTTGTTCATCGTCTTCGTCGACCTCGTCGGTTTCGGCATCATCATCCCGTTGCTGCCGTTCTATGCCGAGCATTTCGGCGCCTCGCCGCTCGCCGTGACCCTGCTCATGGCGACCTATTCGGCCATGCAGTTCGTGGCGGCGCCGTTGCTGGGAGCCTTGTCGGACCGCTATGGCCGCCGCCGTGTCATCGCGCTGAGCACCTTCGGCGCGGCCTTGGGCTATCTGGTGATGGGCTTGGCGGGCTCGCTGGCCATGCTCTTCGTCGCGCGTGCCCTCGCCGGCGCCATGGCCGGCAATGTCGCCGCCGCCCAGGCCTATATCGCCGATGTCACAAGCCCTGAGGACCGGGCCAGGGGCATGGGCCTGTTCGGTGCCGCCATGGGCTTCGGCTTCATCGTCGGCCCGGCCATCGGCGCCGCCCTGGCCGGTGGCGGCGAGACGGTGAGCTTCAGCCTGCCGCCGCTGGTCGCGGCGGTGACATCGGCGCTGGCGGGCATGCTGGCCCTGGCCGCCTTGCGCGAGACCGGGGTGGCTGCTGCGCCGCGCCGGCTGAGCTGGCTGGCGCCCATCACCGCCGCCCTCGGCAATGCGGACCTCAGGCCCCTGGCGGTAACCCTGTTCCTGGTCGTGTTTGCCTTTGCCGGCCTGGAGACCACCTTCGCGCTGTGGGCCGAGCGTCAGCTCGATTGGGGCCCGCGCGAGGTCGGCGCGCTGTTCGCCGGCGTCGGCGTGGTCGCCGTGATCGTCCAGGGCGGCATGGTCGGCCGGCTCAGCCGCCGCCTTGGCGAGGAAGCCGTGGTGCTGATCGGCGTCGTGGCGCTGGTGGCGGGTTTCGCGCTCTTGCCCACCGCCACGACCTTGCCGCCGACTTTGGTGGCCATGACTTTGCTGGCCGGAGGCTTCGGGCTGGCCAATCCGGCGCTCGCCAGCCTGGTTTCGCGCCGCGCCGCCGCCGAGGCGCAGGGCGCCAGCCTCGGCGTCGCCCAGGCCGGCGCCAGCCTCGGGCGCATCTTCGGCCCGGCGCTGGCCGGCGCTCTCTTCATGAGCGGCGGCCAGGCGCTGCCCTACGTCACCAGCGCCGCCATCCTCGTTGCGGTGGCGGCGCTCTGGCAACGCACGCGGCGTTTGGCCGTCAGTCGGTGACCGCCTGATAGACCGCGGCGTGGACCCTGGTCTCGATCTCCGGCGTGCGCGCGCCAAGCTGGCTCAGCATGACGATGCTCATGTTCTCGACCGGGTCGATCCAGAAGCGGGTATTGAAGATGCCCGCCCACATATATTCGCCGACCGAGCCGAGCTCGTTCTGCCCCGCCTCCGACTTGACGCCGAAACCGAGCCCGAACTTGTCGCCCAAATTGCCGACCGCCAGCGGGCTGTAGACATCCCAGAGGCTCAGCTCGCCGATGTGATTGGACGACATCAGCTCGACCGATTTGGGGCTCAGTATGCGCGCGCCGTCGAGCGCACCGCCATTGAGGAACATCTGCATGAAGCGCAGATAGTCGGCCGCAGTGGAGCTCAAACCCCCGCCGCCGGCAAAGAAGGTGCGCTGGTCGGAATAGGGCAGGGCCGCACCGAACACGAACGGACCCC
>CAZVDW010000082.1:0-4853 GCA_964625645.1 uncultured Rhodospirillaceae bacterium | reverse complement strand
TTAGCCCGCCGCCAGTAGCCGCTCTTCCACCTGCTCGCAGATGTAGTGGTAGACGAAGGTGTGCATTTCCTGGATGCGCGGCGTGTCGTCCGACGGCACGGCGATGACGATGTCCGCGGCCGCGCCGACGCGGCCGGCGTTTGCACCGGTCAGGGCGATTCCGGTCATGCCCATTGCGCGGCCTTTGACTAGGGCGCGGACGACGTTCTCCGAGTTGCCGCTGGTGCTGATGCCCCAGACCACGCCGCCGGCCTCGCCCAGGGCTTCGACCTGGCGGGCGAAGGCGTCTTCGAAGGCACAATCGTTGCTCCAGGCGGTGGTCACGGCGGTATCGGTACCGAGCGCGATGGCCTTCAGCGCGGTGCGCTCGCGGCGGAAGCGGCCGACCAGTTCGCCCGCTATGTGCATGGCATCGGCGGCCGAGCCGCCATTGCCGCAGAGCAGCAGCCCCTGGCGTGCCGCCAAGGCCGCGGTGATGCGGTCGATGGCCGCCGCCAGCGGCTCGCCCAACCCGGCGGCGCGGGTTTCTTCGATAAGCCGAAGGCCTTGCGCGAGATAGTCGTCGAAGGTCATGCGCTCTTCCTAACCGTTGGCGCGCGCGGCGCCAAGGCCGCCCAGCATGGCCAGGCCGATCAGGCCGAAGGGCGTGACGACCAGATAGATGACGCCCTGGAACAGGAGCACCAGGGCGAGAGCCTCGCTCTGGGCGATGGCGAAGGGGCCGAGCACGCTGACGGCGACGAACTGGAACACCCCGACATAGCCCGGCGTCGAGGGCGCGACGCTCGACAGCGCCAGTGCCACGATAAGCAGCAGAGCGAGTTCCGGGGTCATGGCGCTGAGCCCGAGCGCACCGGCGATCACCAGGATCGCTGTCGTGTCCATGGCCCAGACCGCGAGGCTCAGCAGGCCGAAGGCGGTCGCCGTGCCGTGGTTCTGAATGGCGCGCGAGCCGGTGAAGAATTCGTGCCAGATGTGTACCAGGGCGGCGCGCAGGCTTTCCCGCACGGGCAGGCGGTTCGACATGCGCTCGATCCATCCCGCGAGCCGCGGCGCGGCAAGCAAGATGATAAGGGCCGCAGCCGCGGCGAGCGACAGTCCGCCGGCAGCCGAGGCAAGCCAGCCGGGCGTCTGGGGGATCCAGGCGATGACGCCGCCGGCAAGAGCGACCACGACGATGGTGTCGAGAACCCGCTCGGTAATGGTGGTGCCGAAGACGAAGCTGCGGGCGATCCCGAGATGCCGGCCGAGCAGGATCGAGCGCAACACGTCGCCGGCGCGTGCCGGCAGATAGGCGTTGCCGACATAGCCCGCCATCGTCGCCCAGAACATTGTCAGGTAGGGGGGCTGGGCTGTCTCCCCCAGCAACAGGCGCCAGCGGAAGGCACGCACGGCGGTAGCCGACAGCATGATCGACCACGCCAGCAGCACCAGCTCGGCGCGGGCGCCGCTCAGCAGGGCGCCGAGCTCGGACCAGTCGACGCCGCGGAACGCCAGGTAGAGCAACAACGCGGCGAGCGCGGCGACGAAGACGCGCATGGCGATGCGCCGCATCGATGCGCGGGCCGCTTTCGCGTCGTCGCCGCCAATATCTTCCGGATCGTTCTGCACGCCCTATCCTCTGTCACCGTCCGAGGCTACAAAGGTGGCGGCGCGCGGCGGTCCTGGCAAGGCTGTTGCCGTTCCCTCCTGTCATGGTCTCGAACTTTCGCATGTGAGCTGCCCTTTGCCGGAAAGTTACGACTGGATCGCGGAACACAGGCAAGCCTGGGCTGCCAAGGCCGGGCTGCGCGGCTATTACCGGCAGGAAATCTTCGCGCGTCTGCGCCATGCCTTGCGTCCCGGGCGCACGCTCGAGATCGGCGCCGGCCCGGGCATTTTCGCTGCCGAGGAGCCCCGCCTGTCCGGCCTGGTGGCAAGCGACATCATGGCCGGACCGCAGACGGAGGTGGTCTGCGATGCCCACGGCTTGCCCTTCGCCGATGGCAGCATGGCCAATATCGTCGCCGTCGATACCCTGCACCATCTGGCGCGGCCCGCCTCGATCATGGCCGAGGCCTCGCGGGTGCTGCGGCCCGGCGGGCGCGTGGTGCTGGTCGAGCCCTGGACCAGTCCGCTCGGGCAGCTGGTTTACCGCTACCTGCACCATGAGAATTGCGAGGCGGTGCCCGATCCCTGGAACTGGGCGGCGCCGGCCGGCAAGGATCCGCTGGAAGGCAATGCGGTGATCCCCAAGGCCGTGTTGGTGGATAAGGTCGAGGCCATGGCCGGCTTCGCCCCCGACCTGGCGGTCTCGACGGTCGAGCCGTTTGGCGGCCCGTCGTTCATCTTGACCGGCGGATTCCGCCCCTGGGGCCTGCCCTGGCCGGCGGTTCGCCTTGCCGTCGCACTGGAGTCCGGCTTGCCGAGGGTTCTGATGCGCCTGCTGGCGTTGCGCGCGCTGCTGGTGATCGACAAGGAAGCTTAAGCCAGCGCGAGCTTTACGCACGCTGCCGGCGCGTCTATTACAGGCGTCGGAGTCCAGGCACAGCAATATTTGGCGATTTGGGAGCAGGCGGTCATGGCGGGCAACGGCAAGAAACTACGCTCGGAAGGTTGGTTCGGCGGGCGCGACATGCATGGATTCATCCATCGCTCGTGGATGAAGAATCAAGGCTTCTCCGCCGAGAACTTCGAAGGCAGGCCGGTCATCGGCATCGCCAACTCGGCCTCCGAGGTGACCCCCTGCAACGCCCATCTCGACAAGGTGGCGGAAGCCGTCAAGCGCGGCGTCTGGAAGGCCGGCGGCTTCCCGCTCGAATTCCCCACCATGTCGCTCGGCGAGACGGTCATGCGCCCGACCACCATGCTGTTCCGCAATCTCATGTCGATGGATGTCGAGGAAAGCCTGCGCGCCAACCCTTTCGATGCGGTGGTGCTGCTGTGCGGCTGCGACAAGACCACGCCGGCCCAGATCATGGGCGCCTCGAGTGTCGATCTGCCGACTATCGTGGTCACCGGCGGGCCGATGCTGAACGGCAAGTTCCAGGGCAAGGACATCGGCTCCGGCACGGATGTCTGGCGCTTTACCGACGACCTGCGCGCCGGGCGCATGTCGATCGAGGATTACATGGACGCCGAGGCCTGCCTCAGCCGCTCGGCCGGGCATTGCATGACCATGGGCACGGCCTCGACCATGGCCAGCATGGCCGAGGCGCTGGGCCTGCAGCCGCCGGGCGGGGCCGCCATTCCGGCCGTCGATTCGCGGCGCTACGCGCTGGCCGAATATGCCGGCGGCCGGGCCGTGGAGATGGTCGCCGAGGATCTGCGGATCTCCAAGATCCTCACCCGCGACGCTTTCGAGAACGCCATCAGGGTCAACGCCGCCATCGGCGGCTCGACCAATGCCATCGTGCACCTGCTGGCCATTGCCGGGCGCCTCGGCGTGCAGCTGCGCCTGGACGACTTCGACGAGCTGATCAGCGACATTCCCTTCCTGGTCAACCTCCAGCCCTCGGGCGAATACCTCATGGAGGATTTCTATTACGCCGGCGGCCTGCCGGTGGTCATGAAGGAGCTGGGCTCGGTGCTGCACGAGGAGGCCCTGACCATCACCGGCAACAGTGTGGCCGAGAACGTGCGCAACGCGCGCAATCACAACGAGGACGTCATCAAGACCCGCGCCAAACCGATCAGCGACGAATCGGGCACCGCCATCCTGCGCGGCAATCTCTGCCCCGACGGCGCCGTGCTCAAGCAGTCGGCGGCGACGCCCGAGCTGATGCAGCACAAGGGCCGGGCCGTGGTCTTCGAGGACATCGACGACCTCAACGCACGCCTCGACCTGCCCGAGACCGACATCGACGAGACCTGCGTCATGGTGCTCAAGAATTCCGGCCCGCGCGGCTATCCGGGCATGCCGGAGCTTGGCAACCTGCCCCTGCCCAAGCGCGTGCTGGAAAAGGGTATCGACGACATGGTGCGCATCTCGGACGCGCGCATGAGCGGCACCTGCTTCGGTACCATCGTGCTGCACGTGGCGCCCGAATCCGCCATCGGCGGGCCGCTCGGTCTGGTCAAGGACGGTGACATGATCGAGCTCGATGTCGAGGGCCGGCGTTTGCACCTCGATGTCTCCGACGCGGAGCTGGCCGCCCGCCGCGCCGCCTGGACAGCGCCGGCGCCGCGCGCCGAGCGCGGCTATGCCAAGCTCTATGTGGATCACGTCTTGCAGGCCGACGAAGGCGTCGATTTCGACTTCCTGCGCGGCTCCAGCGGCTCCGCCGTGCCGCGCCAGTCGCACTGAGCGGGCGCCGTATCATGAGCGATCTCACCATTCTCTATCCCGACGTGCTCTCGACCGACGACAATGCCGTCGAGCGCGAGATGTTGCCGGACGTCCATTTCGAGGTCCATGGCGGCCGCGCCTCCAGCGAGATCGACGATGCCGTGTGGGCCAGCGCCGACGGCATGGTCACCGGCATCGGCATGCCCATCGACGAGGCGGTGTTCGACAAGGCAAGCAAGCTCAAGGTCATCTGCCGGCTCGGCGTCGGCTACGACCTGATCGACGTGGCGCTGGCGGGCCGGCGCGGCGTGCGCGTCTGCAACGTGCCCGACTACGGCACCGCCGAGGTCGCCGACCACGCCATGGCCATGCTGCTGGCCTTCACCCGTGGCGTGGCGTGCTACAGCGAGGCTTTTCGCGACGATCCCGAGGACGGCTGGGACTATCGCCTGTCGCCCTTGCAGGTGCGCATGCGCGACAAGACCATGGGCATCATCGGTTTGGGCCGCATCGGCACCGCCTGCGCCCAGCGCGCCCGCGGCTTCGGCATGGAGGTGATGTTCTACGACCCTTATGTGCCCTACGG
>CAZVDW010000081.1:0-5701 GCA_964625645.1 uncultured Rhodospirillaceae bacterium | reverse complement strand
ATCAGGCAGTGTCGACCTGGTCTTGGAGGCCATAGATGTCGAGCAAGCCGTCAGGCAGAGCATCGTGCTGGTGCGGCCGCTGGCGGACGAGCGCGGCGTGTCCTTTGTCATCAACGGCGGATTTGAGTCGCAAATATACGTGTTGGCGGACAGCAGCCGGCTCAAGCAGGTTCTCCTCAACCTGCTCTCCAACGCCGTGAAATATAACCGCGAAACCGGCACCGTGACGCTGGATGCGGTCACCACGGAGACAGGCAAGCTGCGGGTCAGCATTACCGACACGGGAGCCGGTATTTCCGCCGACAATCACGATGAAGTGTTTCGCCCCTTCTCGCGCGTCGGCATGGAGGCATCGAGGATAGAAGGCACCGGCATCGGCCTGACCATCAGCCGCCAGCTGATCGAAAGCATGGACGGCAGCCTCGACTTCGACAGCATCGTCGGCGCTGGCAGCACGTTCTGGTTCGAGCTGCCGCTCGCCTGATCAGCGCGGGCCCATCACCTTGGGCGCAGGCCCATCACCTTGGGTGGCGCCGCGCCGATCGCGCGCTCGGGGCCGGTGCAGGCGAGATCGTGCTCCTCGGCGAAGACGTTGGCGTAAAGGCGGGCAAGCCATTCGCGGCCTTCGCGGGTAATGCGCAAATAGCGCATCGCGGTTTCCATGTAAGGGCGCGCGGTGCGCCAGAAGAATGCCGGGTAATCGCGGCGCAGCTCGGCGGCGTTGTCGAAGCCGAGACGCGTGGTGGTGCCAGTCTCCTGCAACTCGACGAATAGCGCCGAGAGGTGGCGGGTGTGGTTGATGTCACCGAGCTGGCCGACGAAGTCCGCCGCTCTCACCAGCCCCGGCATGTCATCGGCAACGTGGCTGTCACCGGTGTCCGGCACGGGAAAGCGGGTGCGCTCGATATTGGCGCAGATGATCTCCGCCACGATCGTGGTGTGACCCGCGAAGCGCTCGCGCACGAAGCGCTTGCCGCGCTCGATATGGTAGGGGCAGAGCGCGGCGTCGCTGGCGCCGGGCATGAGCGTGACCCGTCCGCCTGCCTCGTCGATCACGTAATTGCCTTCGCGATCGTCGCGCAACAGGCCGCGCACGAAGCCGATGTCGTGGAAAAGCATGGAAAGGATGGCGTGCAGCCAGTCGTGCGGGCCGACGCCGCCCTCGCTGAGATGCTTTCCCTTGAGGATGGCCTGGCCGGCCTGGGTGACCATCATGGTGTGTCGCACGTCGTGATAGGGGGCGTCGCTATTGGCGATGTTCTCCAGCGCTATGCGGCCTGCAAAGGCGACGATGCCCGGATAATCGGGCTCCAACTGGCCGTATGTCGCCAGATAGTCAGCCTTGAGCAGATCGAGAAACGCGTCGATCGCGAGCGAAGTGGGGTCGAACATCATGCCTCCTGTCACGGAAGTGTGTCTGTGTCGGCCGAATGTCGGACTCTGACAGGGGTTTTGGCCCCTGGGTATGAACAAGTTCACACAACCGCTGTCTGTTGTGTCGCCCGTCACTGCGAGTTTATGGCGCGCCAGCCATAGAGTTGGGCCATGACACGGCACCTTCAGATGGCTATTGCGGCGTTCCTGCTTTCCCTGGCGGTGGCATGCACGCCGACCGTCAAGGTCGAGGCGCCGGACCAGCCGATCGTCATCAACCTGGCCATCAAGATCGAGCAGGAGGTGCGGGTGAAGATCGACCGCGCCCTCGACGATGTGATCAGCCAGGATCCAAGCTTGTTCGAGTAAGCGGGCCTCAGCCCACTTCCATCGGCAGCGACGGGTCCTTTGCCCATTCCGACATCGAGGCATCGTAGATGGTGATCGAGCCCTGTCCGAGACGGGTCAGGGTGAAAGCATCGCTGGTCGCGGCAATGCCGCCGCCGCAATAGATCACCACATGTTCGGCAGCCAGGACGCCGGCCTCGGCGAACAAGCGCTCGAGCTCCGGCAAGGGCCGGTAGGCCCTGGTGTCCGCATCGAGCAGCGACAGGGCGGGCACGCAAACGCTGCCCGGAATGCGCCCAGGACGGCCATAATTCACGTCATCGCTGCCATCGTGCAAGGAGGCGCGCAGGGCGTTGATCACGCAGGTATCCGGGTCTTCGATCGCCGCCAACACCGCGGCGCTGTCGCAGAACAGCCCTGCGCGGGGGTGTGCCGTCAGGCTCGCCGCCGGGTAACGCGTGATCTCGCTGGTCACTGGCCGCCCCTCCGCCTGCCACTTATCCAATCCGCCATCGAGCACCGCGACAGCGTCGAAACCGATCGCCCGCATCATCCACCAGACCCGCGTCGCCCATTGAATGTTGCCGCGGCTGTAAAGAACCACCTCGCACCCGTCGCCGATGCCATGGTTGCCAAGGGCTGCCGCCAGCGCTTCCGGCGAAGGCATCATGAAATTGAAATTCGCCTGCGCATCCGCCAGCTCGGCGGTGAGGTCGAGGAAACCGGCACTCGGTATATGGCCTGCCTCGAAGTCGGCACGGCCGCTTTCGACGCGATAGATGCGCGGTGGGTCCGGCCGCAGCCATGTCGTACAGTCGTAGAGGCGCAAAGCCGCATCGCCCAAGCGGGCTTCAAGGCTTTCGCCGTCGATCAACAATCCTGCTGCGCTCATAGCGAGGCTCCCTGGCTGGTTGGTGGAGGCAGCATAGCTTAATCACTGAGCCTTGGTGTTATGCTCCCGGCCACGTCGCCGCAGAGAGCCGAAGAGCATGTCCAGCAATCCCCCCATCAGCCAATGCGCAGCCATTGCCTATCGCCAGCACAAGCACGGCCTGCAGATCGTGCTGGTTACCTCAATGGAGACGAGGCGTTGGGTGCTGCCCAAAGGCAATATCGAGAACGGCATGACGGCCGCCGAATCGGCGGCGCTGGAAGCCTATGAAGAGGCCGGCGTCGAAGGCGATATCTCGCCCGACCCCATCGGCACCTACGACTACGAAAAGGCCGACGGCAAGGGCGGCGGCCTGCGCCGCGTCGCAGTCTTTCCCATGGCGGTCACCCGCATTCGGGGCAAATGGCCTGAAAAAGAACAGCGCCGACGCAAATGGATGAGCGTCGAAGACGCCGCGCTCGCGGTCAACGAAAAGAAGCTGAAAAAGCTGCTGGCCCAATTTGCCGGAGCACACTCCCGCCGAAAAAGCTAAGCCATTGAAAAGGTTGGTACGCCCAGGGGGAATCGAACCCCCGTTTCCAGCGTGAGAGAGCGCTAAGCCGGTTCTTTTCAACCATCTAGGTATCCAGGAATCCAGGAAACTACAGTTTTCTGCGATTTGTGTATGCTGCTATTCACCGGTGTTCGCCACCGAATAGCAGAGCAATAGTAGAGACGCGGGAATCGGCCCCTGGGCAGGCGAGTCAACCACGCGAATATTGCCACCCGGGAGGGGCGCAAAAAAGCTCCCCGCGGGCAAGACGGTGCACTGGCGCGCGGTCGAGCGCGGGCTGCATCTCGGCTATCGCAAGGGCGCTAACGGGGGGACCTGGGTCGCGCGCTATCGCCGCGACGACGGCCGTTACGCGACCAAAGCCCTCGGCAAGGCAGACGACAGACCCCCCTCGACGGGGGCTGCAAATGGGCAAGGGGGTGCGGACAGCGAATTACTCGGAATCGACCACTCGGAAGCCCTGCGGCGCGCGCGCGACTGGTTCGAGGCTCGGATGCGCGCGGAGTCGGGGGAGGTCGAAGACACCCCCTACACGGTCGACGAAGCGCTGGATGCCGACCTGGCTTGGTTCGAGAGCCATCGCAAGTCCTATGCCGACGTCAAGCGTCGTGCGGATACCTTCATTCGCCCTGCCTTGGGCGAGAACGAAGTCCGAAAGCTTACCCCGGGCGAGATCAGACGCTGGCATCAGGACATCGCCAAATCGCCGGCGCGCGTGCACACCGGGCGCGGCCAGCCCGACTGCGTCGCCGTCTCCAGAACAACACGCCCGACAGCGCCGCAATGCGCCGACACCACGCCAAACAGCGCAACCGGATCCGTCGCAACCTTGCCACGACAGACAATCCCGCCGCGTCCTTGACGCAATACGACATCTCTTCCCTCGACACGTCAAATCCAACATACTCTGCCATGGTCGCTCTCCCCCGTTGGCCCTCTGGGGCATTGCAACATTCGATCCCGAACAATAGGCCCGGTCGAGTGACCAACCGAATTGCCCCAGGTAACCGTCAGCGGTTAGTCGGCTCGGTTTCCCTGCAGGCGATCGAGGGCGCGGCGGTCGGCCTTGGTGGGGCGGCCGCTGCCGCGGGAGCGTGATGCCGCTGCCGCGGGCTGCTTTTCGACAGGCTCGGAGAGGTCTTCATATAACGTTTGCGCTTCCGCAGCGGGGCCGCGGCGGCTGCCCAGCGCATTGATGCGGATAACGCGGATGCGGGTTCCGAGCGGAAAGGTCAGCACGTCGCCGGTGCGCACCTGCGCGCTTGCCTTGTCCACCACCCGGCGGTTGATACGCACGCCGCCGCCGGCACAGAGCTTGCTGGCCAGACTGCGCGACTTGAGAAAGCGCGCGAACCACAGCCACTTGTCGAGGCGCAGGCTGTCGCTCACCGGCCGCGCCGCTTCAGGGTGCCGAGCACGGCGAAAGGCGAGGCCGCGGGCGTGGCCGCCTGGCGCCGTGGCCTGCGGCGCTTCGCCGCGCGCTGGCGACGCGGCGCCAGATAAACCGCGCCATCCTCGCTTTCCTCGCGCCGGTAGCCGAGCGCCCGGGCAACACCGTCGAAGTCCGCCGCCGTGCAGCCGGCGATGTTGAGCAGGGCGGCGTCCGCCGTAAACGGTCCCTTGCGGGCGCGGCGGCGCAGCTCGGCGGCGAAGCGCTCGAACATATCGACGCGGATCAACAGCGGGCCCACGTGGCGATAGCCGATGGCCGCGAGAAAGCCATCCGGGACGCTCTGGTCCGCAGCCAACGAAACGCGGCCATCCGGCACCTCCAGGGGCACCTCGCCGTTGGCGGTGCACCAGAGCAGGCCGCGCAAGGCCATGGGCCGCGGCTTGAGCAAGGCGGCGAGAAAGACCGTATCGCGCCCCAGGCGAATGCCGAGCGCCGCCAAGGCCTTGCGGTCGCTCTCGTCGAGGGCGTCGATCTGCTCGCCGACCTCGTCACGCGCGACGCAGCCGAAGCCTTCGCCAAGCTGGAAGACAAGGCCGCGCGCCGGCCCGCCAAGCTCGGCGTCGCAGGCCCGCCACAACGGCGCCAGCACGTGGCCGATATGGCTCGCCAGCCAGGCGGCGAGGCGTTGCTCGATGCGGCGGCGCGAGGCGTCCTCGACGAGCTCGCCGAGCAGCAGCCTCAGCCCCGGCGCAAGAACACTGGCGCCGGCCGCGAGCCGCGCCACGGGCGCGCCGTGCCAGCTCACGGTGCCGTCGGCGGCAAGCCCGAAGGCCTCGTCGCCGTCCGAGACCAGGCTGCCGGCGCGCTTGCGAATCTCCGGCGTTAGCGCGCCCCGCACCGCCGCCCGCAAGGTGCGGCTCTGGCGCCAGGTCTCGGCATCGTCCGGCACCAGGTCGAAGCCCAGCAGTTGGCCGACATATTCGCCTTCCACCACCACCTCGCCCGTGCGCTTGATGGCCGCGATCAGGCTTTCGTTCTCGCGCCTGCGCCGGGTCAGGCGCGTCGTCTTGCGATCGACGAAGCGCTGGGTCAGGCGCTCGTGCAGGGCATCGCTAAGCTTGTCCTCGATGCCGCGGGCGCG
>CAZVDW010000080.1:0-12067 GCA_964625645.1 uncultured Rhodospirillaceae bacterium | reverse complement strand
GGCGACCTGGATCGAGCGGTAATCGCGCCCGCCGGCGGCATCGACATGGATTTCGGAAGCGCCCGCCACCACCGGCGGCGGCGAGATGAAATCGTCTTCCGGAATATTGTTGGTGCGATGGATGGGCCCGGAGCCTTCCTCGATGTCCCAGGGGCCACGCACATTGTCGCGCAGATCATTGCCCTCGAAGCGGCCGCCACCGCCGGTGCGCACCCAGATCGCCTCATAGGCGTTGCGGTTGATGCGGTTGTTGGTGACCGTCGGGCTGCCATTGGCGTTGACCACGATGCCGGCATTGGCATTGTCGAAGATGTCGTTGTCGTCGATGCTGGCGCGGCCGCCATCGCCGATCAGGATGCCGCTTTCCTGGCCATCATGAATCTGGTTGCCGCGTATGACCGGGCCGGCGAGGGTTTCGACAACCACGCCGGCATAGGTGTTGGCGAAGATATCGTTGCCCTCGATGGTGCCGCGGCCGCCGTCATAGATATTGATGCCGGCCTCGGCGCCGTCGTGAATCAGCGAATCGCGCACCACGGGATCGGCGCCGTCGCGGATCGCGATGTTGGCCAGGCTTTGGCTGCTGATGTCGACATTCTCGATGGTCGGACGGCCGGCGGCGATGTCGATGCCGAACCAATTGCCGTCGCCCATCTGGCGCAGGGTCATGTTGGCGAGCTTGCCGTCGCCGCCCTGGAACCAGGCGACGTCGGCACCGGCGACCTCGACACGGATCTCGTCGCGCTCGCCGACGCCAATGATCTCGACCGTCTTGTCGATCAGCATGCCGTCGCCATAGGTGCCGGGATGGACGTAGATCGTGGCGTTAGGCCCGGCCACCTCGATGGCTTCCTGAATGGTGCGGTAGTCGCGCCCGCCGGCCGCATCGACATGCACCTCGCTGACCGAGGTTTCGGGGCGCGGCGGCGGAATCACGGCAGTCTCGACCGCATCGGGCTGCTCGCCGAGCTCGCCGAGCAACGCCAGTTGCACATAGCCGTCGCCGCCATCGGGCGTGGTGATGCGGTACCAGTCGGCGTCGCGCACCTTGCCGACCACCTCGACGACGGTGCCGGCGGGCAGCGATATGACGGTGTCGAACCGGGTGCCCGGGCCCGAGCGCACATTGGTATTCTGGATGGTGACCATCGCTTGCGGGTTGACGTCGACCGTCACCTCGGGCTCGGGCATCGGCACCACCGGTACGATGCCGCGCTCGCGCAGCGCGGCCATGCGCCGCTTGGCGAGGCGGACGAAGCCGCCATTGGGAAATTGCGCGATATAGTCCTCGAAATCGGCCGGATTGGTGCTGTTCTTGATGGAGTCCCAGAAGGCAAGATCGAAGGCCGGGGCATCGACGGTCGGCGTTTCCTCCTCAGGCCCTTCGGCCACTTCGATTTCCGCCGGCACCAGGTAGAAGTCCTCGCCCACCAGTGACGAGGATTCCCACGGCGTCTGGCGGCCATTGGTCTCCTCCAGCACCGCATCGCGGACATTGCGGAACATCTTCTCGATCGGCACGCCAGGCACGGTGAAAGCCGCGGCGAGGGCTTTCGAATAGGGGCTGTTGCCGCCTTCGCCGTCGAGCGCCACATCGCCGGGCGAGGTGGCAAAAGCGATCAGGGTTCCCTTGGTCTGTGCGTCGACGGTGGCCAGCCCGCGTCCGGGCGAGCGGAAGCCGCGCGCAAAGGGATTGTTGCGGCAGGCGTCAAGGATGACGATGTTCACCGGGTTGCGGGCAAAGGCAATGCTGGCGAGCACCGAATCGACACTCATCGATTCGATATCGACATCGCCTTCGCTCTCGATCTCGGCATCGATGGGTATGAGATAGTTGAGGCCGTCGACCTGGACGCCATGGCCGGCATAATAGAACAGCCCGACCGCCTCGCCGCGGGCGGCCTCAAGGCGGTCGCCGAATTCCTTGACCGCGCGCTTCATCTCCTTTTGCGAGACGTCGGTACGCTCGATCACCTCGAAGCCCTGCGCCTGCAAGGCCGCGGAGATCAGGCGGGCGTCATTGACCGGGTTGGGAAGGGGTGCCAACGCATAACTCGAATTTCCGATCACCAGCGCGATGCGGGCTTCCTGTGCCTGGCCCGTGGCAATCCACGCCAAGGCCATCGCCGCCGCCAAGAATGCGGTCCTGAGCACTGCGCGCATGGCGTCCTCCCCACGTTGGTTGCCGGCGTTTGCCGCCGTTTTGCTCGCCGCCGCGCCGGTTACCCCGCGGCGGCTATGGCTGCCACCATTGAGCCAAGATTCCCGTCCCTAATCAAGGCTGTCAGCCGCCGTCGTTGCCGATGTTCACCACTTGGACGCGACGGTTGATGGCCGCATCGGGGTTGGCGCGGTCGGCCGGCTGGGATTCGCCGTGGCCGAGCGCCATCATGCGGGTGCGGGCGATGCCATAGCGCCCGGAAAGAAAATCGCGCACCGCATTGGCGCGGCGTTGCGAGAGGTCGAGATT
Source organism: uncultured Rhodospirillaceae bacterium (assembly GCA_964625645.1). Taxonomy (GTDB): domain Bacteria; phylum Pseudomonadota; class Alphaproteobacteria; order UBA7887; family UBA7887; genus UBA7887. Next base: position 9,597 of record CAZVDW010000080.1, on the reverse strand, counting down.
ATAGGCGTCGCTGCCGCGCGCATCGGTGTGCCCGGCAATCACGAAACTGTATTGGGCCAGGCGCGGGTCGCCGAGGGCTTCGCCAAGGCGTTGCAGGACAATCAGGGCATCCGTGCCGAGCACCGCCGAATCGTAGGCGAACTGGACCTGCAGGTCGATCGACGGCGGACCGGCGGGCTCGCTGCCGCCCTCGACACCGACGCCGCGCAAGGCCCGGGTGCGCGGCTCGGGCGTCAGGCTGCGCACGATGTCTTCCGTGCTGGGGTCGTCGGCCAGGGCGAGCGGCGCGCTGCCAAGGCTCAGGGCCAGACACAGCAGGAGGCGGCCGAGGGCGCTCATTGCCTGGCATCCCGCGTCGACATGGTGGCGTAGCTGCCGCGCACCCGGCGCGGCTCGACCCCGGCGATGGGCCTGACCACCAGGGCGTCGCGGAAGGCAGTCAGGTAGTCGCGCTCGATCTCAAGCCCCGGGCGCGGCGCGGCGAACAGCGGGCTGGCCGCGGCCAGGGCGATGATCATCTCGTTGCCGAAGGGCGGCGTCACCACGAAGCGCGTGCGCCCGTCGCGACCGTCGCCGAAGATCAGGGTCTGGCCGGCCGGCAGGGGCGAGGGCACCGGGCCCGACGGCTGCACCAGATGCACCACCTCGCCACTCGCCTGGATATAGGAAAGGTAGAGGTAGCTGGGGTAGGCCGGCGTGGTCACTTCGAGCACCAGGGTCTCGCCGCGCTCGAACTCGGTCTTGCCGGCGACGATACGGATCCGCGGGCCGCCGCTTGCCGCCATTTGCTCGCGGAAGGTCATCAAGGCCTCGCATTGCGGCCATTCGTGCACCGCGACGCGCAACACCGCATCGCGTCCGGCGAGGGAGACCTGCAGCTGCGCCAGATCGCCGTGGCTGGCGACGAAGCCCGAGACCACCAGCCGCCCGCTGGCGGTGTTGGCGCTGAGCTCGGCACAGGCATAGCTGTCGAGCGGCGGATCAATATCGCCAGGACCCGGTTCCGGCACCACGACGACGACATCGGGCTCCGGCTCCGGCTCCGGCATCGGTTCCGGGCGCTGGCCGGCGCTGGGCTCGACCACGAAGGCGCTGTTGGCGCGGGCGGCGAAGGTGTCGTAGGCGATCCAGCCGAAACCGCCTTCGCCCCAGCGACTGCCCCAGGAATTGATCAGCTTGAAGGCCTGGCGCATGTCGTCATAGCCGACCAGCACCATGGCGTGCGATGAGCCCCATTCCTCGCCGCTGCCGTGATAGATGGTGGCACCGCGCATGTCGTCGAAATCATAGGTCAGGGCGGCGCCGAAGATCACCGGGTGGCCCTTGGCGAGCTGGCCCTTGACGTCGTCGAGGCGGGTATAGTCGATGGTGCGCCAATCCCAGATCTGGAAACGCTGCAAGGCCTCGGCGGCAACCTCGCCGGGCGGGTTGCAGCTGCGCGGCAGATAGGGCGCGTCGGCAATGCTCAAGGCGCCCCAGAAACGCAGCAGCTCCAGGGCATCGGAGATTCGCGTGCCGTTTTCGCAATTGCCGGGCTGGTCGTTGATGGTGTTGTAGATGAAAGCCGGGCTGACGATGTCGGCGCTGTTGCCCGGATTGCCGCCCTCGTGCTCGAGGACGTAATAGCTGCGCGCGGCATAGCCCACGGCCCAGCCGACGCAGGAGCCCTGATCGCCCTGGTCGCCGGGGGTGGGGAAGGCGTGCGACAGATCCACCGCTATGGGCAGGAAAGCGCGATGCAGGGGCGCCCGCGCGAACGAGCGATAGGCGGCGGGGTCCTCCGCTTTCAGACCCTGGGCGGCGCTATCGACGGCGCCGAGCAGCAGCAGAAGCACCGCAAAGAAAGAGATCGTGACACGCAGCATAGGCTTCGCCCCCATCGTCTTGCCCTTCTTCTTATGCCGAAGCCTAACACAAGACGCCGCAAAAACAGCATCCGTGGCAGGCCTGCCATGCTATGCAATGGTCGCGGCAAGGAGGGCGGGACGAAGATGAGCGAGCAGGAGGTTTGGTGGCGCGAGCGCGACGAGGGCCTGGGTGTCGCCCAGGCCTTGAAAATGCGCCGTTTGCACAGCGAACGTAGCGAGCATCAGGAGATCGAGGTCTGGCAGCATGCCGTGTTGGGGCGCGTGCTAGTGCTGGACGGGCTGATCCAGGCCGCCCAAGCCGACGAGTTCCTCTATCACGAGATGGCCCTGCACGTGCCGCTGCTGGGGCGGCGCCGTGAACGCGCCTCGGTGCTGATCGTCGGCGGCGGCGATGGCGGTGCCTTGCGCGAGGCGCTGGTGCATCCCTTCGTTAGGCGCGTGGTCATGGTCGAGATCGATGTCCGCGTGATCGAGGTCTCGAACCGCTTTCTCGGCCTTGCCGGGAACAGCGGCGATCCCCGCGCCACGCTGGTGGTGGCCGACGCCGCCGCCTACTTGCGCCAGGCGCGGGCGCGCGGCGAGCGCTTCGACGTCATCCTGCTCGACCTCACCGAGCCCGTCGGCCCCTCGGGCGGGCTGTTCGGCGAAGCCTTCTGCCGCGACCTCGCCGCCTGCCTCGCCAACGGCGGCGTCGTGGTCGATTCCGACAGCCTCTTTCTCACCAGCGATGGCCCACGCTTCCTGCAGGAGCTCTGCAACGACGGCGCGCCCAATCTGGTCAGCCTGATGCGCGAGCGCCGCCTGCTGCCCCATCTCGCCGCCTACCGCTCGGTGGTGCCGGTCTATCCCGGCGCCGATTTCGGTTTCTTCCTGTACAGCGCCGACGGCCACGACTATTCCAATCCGGTGTCGCACTATGCCGGGCGCCATTACACACCCGACATTCACCGCGCCGCCTTTGCGCTGCCCCCCTGGTGGCGGACGCTGTTGGCGAGACCAGAGGCAGAGGGAGACGAGGCATGACGGCAGGGCCGGAGCAGACCTATTTCGACAATCTCGCCGCCGGCCGCTTGCGCCTGCAACGCTGCGACGACTGCGGCAAGTGGGTGTTCTATCCGCGCAGTGTCTGCCCCCATTGCGGCAGCGAGGCCCTGGCCTGGCATGAGCCATCCGGCCGCGGCACGGTCTATTCGACCAGCGTCGTGCGCCGCAAGCCCGAGGCCGGCGGCGACCACAACGTGGCCCTGATCACCCTCGAAGAGGGCGCGCGGCTGATGAGCCGGGTCGACGGCATCGCACCGCTTGAGGTCAGCATCGGCATGGCCGTCGAGGCCGCCATCGTGACCGAGAACGAGGCGCCGCTGCTGGTCTTCCGCCCGGCCGCGGGAGGCGCACAATGAGCGCCGGCTTGCGCGCAGCCAGCATCGTCGCCGGCGTCGGCACCTATGGCCTCGGCGAGACCCCGGGGCTGTCCGAGTTCGAGCTGCTGGCCGGCACGGCGCAGGCCGCGCTCGGCGATGCCGGGCTCGAGATCGCCGACGTCGATGCGGTGTTCTGCACCTCGATGCAGCACAACATGGGCTCCCTGAGCCTGGCCGAATATCTCGGCATCAGGCCCAAATTCTCCGATTCCACGGTCATCGGCGGCTCCTCGAACCTCTCGCAGGTGCTGATCGCCACCCTGGCCTTGCAGGCCGGCATCTGCGACGTGGCGCTGATCGCCTATGCCAGCAACCAGCGCTCGTCCGCCGGGCGCCTGGTATCGAGCTCGCGCCCCGACCCCTACGAGGCGCCCTACCGGCCGCGCCAGCCGATCACGTCATATGCGCTGGCCGCGGCGCGGCACATGCACCAATACGGCACCACGCGCGCCCAGCTGGCCGAGATCGCCGTCGCCGCGCGGCAATGGGCGCAAATGAACCCGGAAGCCTTCCGCCGCGAGCCGACCTCGCTGCAAGAGGTGCTGGCGGCGCGCCCGATCAGCGACCCCTTCACGGTGCGCGACTGCTGCCTGGTCACCGACGGTGGCGGTGCCATAGTGCTGACCCGGCCCGAGCGTGCGCCCGACCTGCCCAAGCCGCCCGCCTACGTGCTCGGCGCCGCCATGGCCCACTGGCACCGCTATATTGCCAATATGCCGGACCTCACGGTCTCGGCCGCCACCGAGTCGGGGCCGCGGGCGCTTGAGATGGCGGGCGTGAGCGTAAGCGATATCGACATTGTCGAGCTTTACGACGCCTTCACCATCACCACGCTGATGTTCCTCGAGGACCTCGGCTTCTGCGCCAAGGGCGAGGGCGGGGCCTTCGTCGAGGGCGGCGCCATCGCGCCCGGCGGCACCTTGCCTGTGAACACCAATGGCGGCGGGCTGTCGTGCTGCCACCCCGGCATGTACGGCATCTTCCCCTTCATCGAGGCGGTGCGCCAGTTGCGCGGCGAGTGCGGCAGCCGCCAGATCGACGGCGCCGAAGTGGCGCTCGCGCACGGCAATGGCGGCGTCTTCTCAAGCCAGGTCACGACCATCCTCGGCGGCCCCAACACCCCATGAACATTCGCTGACGGTTACAGGGGGTAATTCGGTTGGTCACTCTCCACGGTGAGCCTTGCCGTGGTCCGCACTAGCGCCTGGGCGATGCCGGCCAGCGTCGCGGCGTGGGCGCTGTCGGCGAGCTCTCCGCTCTCGTCAAAGGCGTCGCGGGCCTCGGCGAGGGCAAGTTGCTGCGGCATGACGTGGACGCCGAGAGCGCTCAAGACGTGGCGCAGCGCCATCAGCGAGCGCGCGCCACCGAGGCGGCCTGGCGAAGCGGCGATGATGGCCGCGGTCTTGCCGGCGTAAGCCGCGAGCGCCGGCTCGTCGCCTTCGCGCCGCGAGGCCCAGTCGAGCGCGTTCTTCAGCGCCGGCGTCAGCGAGCCGTTATATTCGGGCGAGGCGATGAGCAGGCCGTCATGGGTCGAAATCCGGCGCTTGAGGGCCTGCGCCGCCGCGGGCAGGCCGTGGTCGCGCTCGCTATCGCCGTCGTAAAGGGGGACCGCCAGGGCGCTGCCGGGCAGCAGCGTTACCATGCCGCCGGCCTCCTCGCAGGCCCGCGCGGCAAGGCGCAGAAGCCTGCCATTGAGCGAGTCGGCGCGGCTGCTGCCGGCGAAAGCCAGCAGGCGCGGGCCGCTCAAGGAATGTCAGGCAGCGACGCGAATTCGCCGAGCAGCTCGCCGCAAACGAAAAGCACCAGGCCGAAAGCTGTCAGCGATGCCGCCTTCTGGGCCAGCGGGGCGATGCTGGCGATCGGGTCGGCCGCATCACCGCGCCCGGCAAGGCGCGCGAGCATGTGCCAGTTGTACGCCGCCGCGAGAATCGCCAGCAGCGCCAGGAAGTCGAAAACGTATTGCAGCCAAATCTCGCCGTTCATGCCCCACCCTCGCTCGCAAGAAAGCGCACCGGTGACGAACTATCGCAGGTCAACGGGCGGCGTGGCAAGCCACGCCCGTCACACTCCTGTCTTGACCCAAGGCGTTGCTTGCTTTACCCGCGCCCCATGTCAGAAGCGGATTTCTATATCTCGAGCCGCGGCACAGCGCCGCGCCTGGGTTTTTCGGACACCTTGCTTGCCGGCCTCGCCGAGGATGGCGGGCTTTATGTGCCCGAGGCCTGGCCCTCGCTGGCCGCTGCGGCGCGCCAGCCCCTGCCCTATGCCGAGGCCGCGCAGGCGGTCATGAGCCCCTTCGTCGGGGCCGATATCGCGCCCGGCGTTCTCGCCCGTCTGGTCGCCGAGGCTTACGCCGGATTCGACCACGCGGAGGTCGCGCCATTGGTCGAGATCGGCCGCGACGAATGGCTGCTCGAGCTGTTCCACGGGCCGACCCTCGCCTTCAAGGACCTGGCGCTGCAGCTGCTCGGTCGCCTGTTCGACCATCTGCTCGGTGAGCGTAAGAGCCGCGTCACCATCGTCGGCGCCACCTCTGGCGATACCGGCTCGGCGGCGATCCATGCCTGCCGCGGGCGCGACAATATCGACATCTTCATCCTGCATCCGCACGCTCGGGTCTCCGAGGTGCAGCGCCGCCAGATGACCACGGTCGCCGACGCCAACGTCCACAACATCGCCATCGACGGCACCTTCGACGACTGCCAGGCGCTGGTGAAGGCGATGTTCGCCGATGCCCGCTTCCGCGGCGATCTCAACCTGTCGGCGGTCAATTCGATCAACTGGGCGCGGGTGATGGCGCAGATCGTCTATTACGTCAGCGCCGCGGCCAAGCTGGCCGGCAAGGGCCCCGTGACCTTCGCCGTGCCGACGGGCAATTTCGGCGACGTCTATGCCGGCTACGGCGCCCATCGCATGGGCCTCGACGTGGCGCGTCTGATCGTCGCCACCAACCGCAACGACATATTGGCGCGCGCGCTCGGCTCTGGCGACTACCATGTCGGCGAGGTCGCGCCGACCCTGTCGCCGAGCATGGATATCCAGGTGTCAAGCAATTTCGAGCGCCTGCTGTTCGAGCTTTACGATCGCGACGGCGCCCGAATTCGGTCGCTGATGACGGGCCTGTCCGAGCATGGCGGCTTCACCATCGCCCCGCCGCAGCTGGCGCGGGCGCGGGAGATATTCTCGGCCGCGCGGGTCGACGAAGAGCAGACCCTGGCCACCATGGCAAAGGTCCACGGGGAGACCGGCAGGCTGGTCGATCCCCATACCGCCGTCGGTATATGTGCCGGCCGCGCCCACCCGCGCGAGCCCGGCAGCCCGCTGGTGATGCTGGCGACGGCGCACCCGGCGAAGTTCCCCGATGCGGTGGAGAAAGCCACCGGGCGCCGCCCCGAGCCGCCGGCGGCGCTGGCCGCCGCCCTGGCCGGCGAGGAACGTTGCGCCAGCCTGCCCCGTGACCTGGCCCGGGTGCAGGCCTATATTCGTGCCAGGGCGACGATTTGGGAGAGAGACTTGTGAGCACGGGACCGGAGGTGCGCACGGCGCGCCTGAGCAATGGGTTGCGCCTGGTCAGCCAGGACATGCCGGCGCTGGAGACGGCCTCGCTGGGGGCCTGGGTGAACACCGGCGCACGCCACGAGACGGCGGCGCTCAACGGCGCCTCGCACCTGCTCGAACATATGGCCTTCAAAGGCACCGAGCGCCGCGACGCCTATGCCATCGCGGCCGAGATCGAGGCCGTCGGCGGCCACCTCAACGCCTATACCTCGCGCGAGCAGACCGCCTATTACGCCAAGGTGCTGAAAGAGGACCAGGCGCTGGCCATGGACCTGCTGGGCGATATCCTCTGCCACTCGCAGCTCGCCGACGACGAGCTGGCGCGCGAAAAGGACGTGGTGATCCAGGAGATCGGCCAGGCCCACGACACCCCCGACGACATCGTCTTCGACCATTTCCAGGAAATCGCCTATCCCGGCCAGGCCATCGGGCGGCCGGTGCTGGGCTCGGCCGACGGCGTTGCGGCGCTCGGGCGTGACGATCTCTTCGGCTATCTGGCTGAGCGCTATACCGCCGCCGACATGGTGCTCGCGGCGGCCGGCAATATCGACCACGACAGGCTCTTGGACCTCGCCGAACAGGCTTTCGGCGGCATTGCACCGGGGCCGGGGCCGGGCTGCGAGCGGGCGCGCTACGAGGGCGGCGATTTTCGCGTCGCGCGCGACCTCGAACAGCTGCACATGGTGCTCGGCCTCGACGGCATTCCTTACGACGATGACGATTTCTTTGCCCTGCAAGTGCTCTCCACCGTGCTTGGCGGCGGCATGTCGTCACGGCTTTTCCAGGAAGTGCGCGAAAAGCGCGGCCTCGCCTATTCGGTCTTCACCTTCGCCGCGAGCTATGTCGATGGCGGCCTGTTCGGCATCTATGCCGGCAGTGGCGGCGAGGAAGGGCGCGAGCTGCTCGAGGTGGTTTGCGACGAGCTGCGCAAGGTCTGCGACGGCGTCGACCAGGAAGAAGTGGCTCGCGCCCGGGCCCAGCTCAAGTCGGGCCTGCTGATGGCCTTGGAGAGCCCCTATTCGCGCTGCGAGCAGCTCGCCCGCCAGACCCTGATCTATGGCCGCGTCAAGACGGTGGCGGAGATCGTCGATGCCGTCGATGCCGTCGATGCCGCCGCGGTCGAGGCCTGCATGGCGCGCCTGCTGGCCGGCGGTGCGCCGGCACTCGCCTCGCTGGGGCCGGTTACCGGCCTACCCGGCCATGACGCGGTTGCGGCGCGGCTCGGCTGAGCCCGACTGGCGGGACGCGCGCGACGCATGATAAGCTTGGCCCGCCAACGCCTGGGAGCATGGGCATGAAGGGCCTGGTCAAGTCGCTGAGCGAGTTGATGCGCGGCCGGCAGTTGCCGGCGGGGCGTGTCTATCTGCGCCCGCCGGCGCGCTCGGACTGGCGGCGCTGGGCGGCCTTGCGCGAGGAAAGCCGGACCTTCCTGCAACCCTGGGAGCCGACCTGGGCGGCCGATACCCTGAGCCGCAAGGCCTTTGGCCGCCGCCTCAAGGCCTATGCCATGAACGCCCAGGCCGATGTCGGCTATGCGCTGTTCATGTTCCGCATCGCCGACGATGCGCTGGTCGGCGGCATCTCGCTCAACCATGTCCGCCGCGGTATCAGCCAGACCGCCAGCATCGGCTACTGGATGGGCCAGCGCCATGCCGGCCACGGCTATATGACCGAGGGCGTTGCCGGCCTGCTGCCTTTCGCCTTCGACCGCCTGCGCCTGCATCGCCTTTCCGCCGCCTGCCTGCCACACAACGCGGCCAGCCGGCGCGTGCTGGAGAAGGTCGGCTTCACGGAAGAAGGCTTTGCCCGGCGTTACCTGCGCATCGACGGCGAATGGCGCGACCACGTGATCTACGCCATGCTCAACGCCGATGCCCGCCCGCTGACCGTGGCCGAGGCACCGCGGCGCCGGGCACGCCGCTTCAAGGCCGAAGTCAACGAGGCATTGGCCCGCACGTCCAGCCCCAAGCTCGGCTCCGGCGGCAACTAGAGCGCTACGTCTCGATCCTTAGCGCCGCCAGGAAGGCTTCCTGGGGGATCTCGACGTTGCCGACCTGGCGCATGCGCTTCTTGCCGCGCTTCTGCTTTTCGAGCAGCTTGCGCTTGCGCGTGATGTCGCCGCCGTAGCATTTCGCCGTGACGTCCTTGCGCAGGGCGCTGACGGTCTCGCGCGCCACCACCTTGCCGCCGATCGCGGCCTGGATGGCGATCTTGAAGAGCTGGCGGGGAATAAGCTCCTTGAGACGCTCGCAGAGCGCCCGGCCGCGGCTTTCCGAGCGCTCGCGGTGGGCCATGAAGGCCAGGCTGTCGACGCTCTCGCCATTGACCAGGATCGAGACCTTGACGAGATCGCCGCTGGCGTGGCCGTCGAGCTCGTAGTCGAAGCTGGCATAGCCGCGGCTCACCGACTTGAGGCGATCGTAGAAGTCGAACACCACCTCGTTGAGCGGCAGGCGGTAGACCGCCATGGCGCGGTTGCCGACATAGGTCAGCTCGACCTGCTCGCCGCGGCGGTCGGTGCAAAGCCCGAGCACGGAACCGAGAAACTCGTCGGGCACGAAGATGGTGGCGCGGATCCAGGGCTCCTCGATATGCGCGATCTGTACCGGGTCGGGCAGGTCGGCGGGATTGTGCAGCTCGATCATCTCGCCCTTGCTCAGATGCACCTGATAGATGACGCTCGGCGCCGTGGTCACCAGATCGAGGTCGAATTCGCGCTCCAGGCGCTCCTGCACGATCTCCAGATGCAA
>CAZVDW010000079.1:0-4680 GCA_964625645.1 uncultured Rhodospirillaceae bacterium | reverse complement strand
TCCCATCGCCATTGCCGAACCCCCGGTCAAATCCGAACATCAAAGAATCAGATCAGGCCGCTTGCGTCCAGTGCCGACTTCGTCAACGGGCTGCTAAGGCTGCTGCCCCGCGGCCTGGCGATAGAACTGCAGCATCTGGGCCAGCTCTTCCGGCGTCAGGTCCTGCAGCGACGGCAGCACGGCGGCGCGCGCCTCGGGCGGCGCATCGGCGCCAAGCATCAGATCGATAAGGGCATCCAGATCGCCTGCGGTTGGCGGCGGCAAGGCGCAGAGCCGCCTTTGTTCCGTACATTGCGCGCCCGGCCTGATGCATTCATGGGTCGCGGGCAACTCCAACACCACCTCGCAGCGGCAATCGCATTGGGGCACCGCTGCTGTGGCTGCGCCGCCACCGCCAGCGCCACCACTCATGGCGTCGGCATCGTCCAAAGCCATGCCGGTGCCGCGCAGGGTATCCCACATGGCGGCGGCATTGAGGCGAACCTTCTCGCCGTCGGAAGGCTCGTTGTCGCGTCGCGGGTCGCTCAGACCGGGCAGACTGATGCGAAACCAGCCGCTGACATCGCCTTCGAATTTCGCCTCCTTCGGCTTGCCGGTGGAGAACAGCGCCGCCGAATACGAGCCCTCGATGACGTCGGGAGTGAATTCACGGATGATGACGCTGCCGACGTGGCGAATCTTGTTGGTGGCTGTGTAATAGCCAGCATCGAACGAGACGCCGCGCCCTTTCGTGATAACGGCGTCGGAGACGCTGGCGCTGCCGCCGTAATCGATCAGGGGGATGGTGATGGTGACATTGGGATCGTCCCAATTGCTGAAGGCCATCAGGCGCTGCCGGTAGGCCATCTGGGCCTCGAGATCCAACGGCGACGGCGCCGGCTCGAGGATCGCGGGATTGGTGCCGAGCGAAATCTCTATTCGCGGCGTGGCGGAGCCCGTCACGAAACGAATGCTTGCGTCCGTTACCCTTCCGCCGGCGCTTGCCGTGCCCGCGGCAATGAGCATGGCGAAGGCGGCGAAGAGCCGGGCGAGACGGAGCTTTGGCATGGCCTAGTCCCCCGCGACCGCGAACTTGATCGTGAGATTGATGGTGACCTTGTCGGGCGGGTCATCGTCGTCCTTGGCCACCGTCTCCGAGATATCCTCGGCGACGTTGGAGATGGCCAGAAACAGGTGGCGGCCGGTGGGATTGGAGACCGAGTCGCCCTGGGGCAGGCCGATGCGCCAGGCCTTGGTCACACCGTCGTCGACGCTTGGCGGCACCACGCCGCCGTTCCAGCCCAGGTGAATACGATGCAAATCGTCAACGGGCGCGGTCATGGTGACATCCACCCTGTCGTTTTCGTAATCCTCGGGACGCTTGATGTGAACGCAGCCGGTGGCGATCTCGGCGATCGTTACCTGCACGCTATCGCTGGCATCCGGGCTTGCCGTCAACGCCGCCACCTCGCATTTTCCGCCGAACAGCTCCTTGAGCAGTGCGAGGCGCTTCCTGTGGCCGACGCCGGTGGTCAGATGGCCGACCAGCCAGGCCGCATATTTCGGATAGATGACATACAGCCCGCCCTTGAGCTCGCGCGGAATATCGATACTGAGCTTGTCCATGGCCTCGTTGAGCGCCATTGCCAGCACCTCGTCGAGCCACTCCAGCTCCCACTGCCTGTCGCGGGCCCTGTAGTCCGAGTAATCCCGCGACGTGTTGGCCATGTTCATGAAGCGGATGATCAGGCGCGCATCGAAGCGCCCCTTGGGCGTCAGGCCGACGATCTGCCCCGACGGCCCCTTCTTGTCGCGGTAGGTGTAGACATATTTCGGCGACCAGGCGAGATACGACCAGAACATGGATCGGTAGTAGGCGTCGTCGGCGTCGGCCGGCAGGTGCAGCGGATGGTCGAGACGCGGCAGGCCGCGCTCAAGTGCGGTCCGGCTACCGGAATTCGCCCGCTCATATTTGCGCAGCCAGGCATAGGCGAAAGCGTCGGCCAGCCCCTCGTCCACCCAGCTGCTGGTACAGCCGCCGCAGATGGAGGAAATGCGATAGCCCGCTTCCACGGCGTGAAACAGCTCGTGTGCCGGCGTGATAAAGGGATCGGCCTCGGCGCCACTACCGCCGGCCATGCTGCCGTAAGCGTGCACGACCTCGGGCGAGATGCGGATAAGCGGGGCATCATAGTCGCCATACACGCTTTTGTTCGGGTCCGGGTTGATGAGAGATTCGTCGATGACGAAGGCATAGCTCATTTCGCCGCTGTCCGGATCGGCGACGCAGAGCAGTTTCGGCGGCGCTGTCAGTTTCAGTGTCACACGATAAAAGGCGGCGGCGTGGTGCAGCGCCTCTTCCATCAGATCGCCGGCGCGGCTGAGGATGACCGGGCGGTCGGGCGATGCGGCGTAGCCGTCGATGAAATCGTTGCCGGCCGGATTGACGTTGCCGATCTCGAAAGTCTCGAGCCAGTCGCGGCATTCCTGAAACGGCACCGCCGCCGCCGGCGCCGCGCCGGCGGCGAGACAAAGCATCGCCAACGCCGCCTTGAGCTTCATCAGTCGTGCCCTCCCCGTGTCAACGCGCTACTGCGCGCCGATAGCTTGCCCGGAAAGCACCTTGTCTATCAAGGCCACGGTCTCGTCGCGGCCGTAGAGCGCGATGAAGGAGCCCATGCGCGGCCCCTGGCTCTGGCCCAGCAGGATCTCGTAGAGCGCCTTGAACCAGTCTCGCAGCTTGGCGAAATCGTGGCTCTTGCCGACCTCGTAGACCGCATTCTGGATGGTCTCGGCGTCGGCATCGCCCGGCAGCGCCGCGAGCGCCGCCGAAAGCTCTCGCAACGCCGCCATCTCGCCTTCCTCGGGCGCGCGGTAGCGCTTCGCGGGCCGCACGAAATCGCGATAGTAGGCGATGGCGTAGCCGATCAGCTCGTCGAGCATGGGGTTGGCCTCGGGGCTGGCCTCGGGCGCGTAGCGGCTGACGAAGCCCCAGAGCACGGCCTTGTCCTGCGAATTGCAGACGCTGGCGAGGTTCATGAGGATATTGAAGCTGAGGGGGACCGCCTGCGCGGGCGGCGCGCCGTCGTGGATGTGCCAGACCGGGTTGGTCAGGCGGTTGTCCGCGTCCTGATCGGCGAACTTGGCGCGATGGCTCAGGTAATCGTCGACATGGCGCGGAATGACGTCGAAATAGAGCCGCTTGGCCTTGCGCGGGCTCTGATACATGTAGAGCGACAGGCTCTCGCGCGAGCCATAGGTCAGCCATTCGTCGATGGTCAGGCCGTTGCCCTTGGACTTCGATATCTTCTGGCCGGATTCGTCGAGGAAAAGCTCGTAGGTGAGGTTTTCCGGCGGCGTGCCGCCGAGGATGCGGCAGATGCGGCTCGACAGTTGCAGCGAGGGGATGAGATCCTTGCCCGACATCTCGTAATCGACGCCGAGCGCCAGCCAGCGCATCGCCCAGTCCGCCTTCCATTGCAGCTTGCAGGCACCGCCCGTGACCGCCACCTCGACGCGGGCCCCGTCCGCGTCCTCGTAGGTGATGGTTCCCGCCGCCACGTCATGCGCGACCACGGGCACCTGCAAGACCCGGCCGCTGCGCGGACAAAGCGGCAGAAACGGGCTGTACGTGGCGCGGCGCTCGGGCCCCAGCGTCGGCAGGATGACCGCGCTCACCGCGTCGTAATGGGCGAGCACGGCCAGCAGCGCCGCATCGAACTCGCCGGCCCGGTAGGTCTCGGTGGCGCTCTTGAACTCGTAGTCGAAGCCGAACGTGTCGAGAAAGGCGCGCAGGCGGGCATTGTTGTGGGCGCCAAAGCTCTCATGCGTGCCGAAGGGATCGGGGATCGCCGTCAGCGGCTTGCCGAGATGCTCGGCCAGCATGTCCTGTTGCGGCAGGTTGTCGGGCACCTTGCGCAAGCCATCCATGTCGTCGGAGAAGGCGACGAGCCGCGTCGGGATGTCGCTGAGGCGCGCGAAGGCGCGGCGCACCATGGTCGTGCGCGCGACCTCGCCGAAGGTGCCGATATGCGGCAATCCGGACGGGCCGTAGCCGGTTTCGAACAGCACGGTCTCGTTGGCCGGCGGGTGCTTGTCGAAGCGCTTGACGAGATTGCGCGCTTCCTTGAACGGCCACGCCTTGGCGTCCCGCGCAAACTCGCCGAGCCTGGCCATGTCGCCGGTCATCTCTGGTCGTCTCCAATTTTATTTGCGTGCGGCGCAAAATGCGCCAAGCGGAGCAAGCTCGTCAACCGCTATACTGCCGCCATGCCCGAAGCCGCTCCTTCCAGCGAAGAAAAGCGCCGCGTGGCGCTGCCCGAGGCGCCGGCGCTGGTGCTGGCGCCGGGGCGCGCCGTGTGGCTGAGCCCGGGCGGCGAGATCGAGGAGATTGCCCTCGCCGAGGCGGCCAGGCGTCTGGCCCAGGGTCCGCCGCCTTTCGTCTGTCACGCCCGCGCCATGGCGCGGCGCCTCGGCATCAACGCCTTTCATGCCTACGATCTTTTGGAGCTCTACGACTTTGCCCGCCCGGCGGGGTTTTGCCTGCCCACGGCGATCGGCTTGGCCGACGCCCTCGCCTTGAAGCGGCCCGGCGATCATGAGGGTGAGGCGGTGCTGTTGCTCGACGCGGCGGCGGCAATGCTGACGATGCTGGCCAAACGCCGGGTTTCTCCCAAAGATTCGGACGGTGCCGATACGCCG
>CAZVDW010000078.1:0-8997 GCA_964625645.1 uncultured Rhodospirillaceae bacterium | reverse complement strand
TCTGCGTCCGAAACACCAAAACCGCTAATGCAACGAACTTCTGATCCAGGACACTAGGTGATGATGACATGACCGACGAGTTCGAGGATAGGGCGGCGCGCGCCGTGTCGCAATGGCGACGGGAATTCCCCGATTGGGATGTTCGTCCCATGGAGGCGCTGGGCCGTCTGGGCGAAACCGCCGCAGTGATAGGGCGCGAATATCTGTCGCCCCTCTTCGCCCGTTTCGGCCTGCAGCCTGGAGAGTTCGACGTATTGGCGGCGTTGCGCCGTTCGGGCGCGCCATACGAGCTGACGCCGACAAATCTTTTCAATGTCACCATGATGTCCTCGGGTGGAATGACGGCGCGGCTCGATCGCCTGGAGCGGATGGGATTCGTCGAGCGCCGTCCGAACCCGGACGATCGGCGCGGCATTCTGGTGCGATTGACCGAGCCGGCGATCGATCTTATCGACCGCGTGGTACCGGAGCACCTGGCCAATCAAACGCGACTGACGGCCTGCCTGACGGCTGACGAGCTCGCCACGCTGTCCGCGCTTCTGAAGAAGCTCTTAGGACATGCCCGGTCGGGATCGGACCCAAACGGCTGAGACCATTGAGCCTATGAAAGCACCTTCATCCCCTCATCCGTCATCGCCGGGCTTGACCCGGCGATCTCGTGACGTTGGAACGAGATGCCCGGGTCAAGCCCGGGCATGACGGATGAGTCAATTGATCGGCTCAATGGTATGAGACCTCGAGAGTCCACCCTGGTCGCGGACTGCGTTCGAGGCGGTCAACAGCGCGGACACGAACATCAGCCGGTCCCGGGGTTGAGGCCACAAGGTGCCGCGATTAGGATGCCCGGAAACTCACAAGAAGGATGGGACAATGACCGGGACAGTGGCACCCGCCGCGTTGAAGGAAATGCTCGTCGATAGCCGGGAGCTGGCGCTGCTCGACGTGCGCGAGGAGGGCGTATTCTCGCAATCGCATCTGTTGTTCGCATGCTCGGTGCCGCTCAGCCGGCTCGAGCTGATGATCGCCGATCTGGTGCCGAGACGCGCGGCGCGCATCGTGTTGTGCGACGCCGCCGACGGGCTCGCCGAGCGCGCCGCGGAACGGCTCGCCTCGTTCGGCTACACCGACGTCGCCATTCTCGACGGCGGCGTCGAGGGCTGGCACGCGGCGGGCGGCGAGCTGTTCAGCGGCGTCAACGTGCCGTCGAAGGCGTTCGGCGAGTTCGTCGAGGTCACCTACCACACCCCCAACATCACCGCCGACGAGCTCAAGGCGAAGATCGACGCGGGCGACGACATGGTCGTCCTCGACAGCCGCCCGTTCACCGAATACCACCGCATGAGCATCCCGTCCGGCATCGACGTGCCGGGCGCCGAGCTGGCGTACCGCGTGCATGATATCGCGCCGTCGCCCGACACCCTGGTGGTGGTCAACTGCGCCGGCAGGACGCGCTCGATCATCGGCGCCCAGTCGCTGATCAACGCGGGAATCCCGAACCCGGTTATGGCGCTCAAGAACGGCACCATGGGCTGGGAGCTCGCCGGCTACGAGCCCGAGCGCGGCATGGACCGGCGGGCGCCGGAAACCACCACCGACGGTCTTGCCAGCGCCCGCGCGGCGGCGTCGCGCGTTGCCGAACGCTTTGGCGTCGAGACCATCGACACCGCGACCTTGGACGCCTGGCGCGGCGAGGCGGAGACGCGGACGCTCTACGTCTTCGACGTCCGCAATCCCGAGGAGTACGAGGCCGGCCACCTGCCCGGCTCGTTGTCGGCGCCCGGCGGCCAGCTCGTCCAGGGGACCGACAAATACGCCGCCACCCGCAACGCCCGCGTCGTGCTGGTCGACGATACCGGGGTGCGCGCGACCATGACCGCGTCGTGGCTGATCCAGATGGGCTGGCGCGACGCGGTGGTGCTGTCCGGCGGACTCGACGGCGGCGGCTTGGTGAGCGGTCCACACCAAGGCGAGGTTCCGGGTGATGGCCAGGTCCCGTCGGTCCCGCCGGAAACGCTGGAAGGCTGGCTCGCCGCCGGCGACGCAACGGTCGTCGATCTCGGGCGCAGCCTGGATTATCGTGCGGGACACATTCCGGGCGCCTGGTTCGCGGTGCGCTCACGGCTCGAAGCCTCGCTCGTGCGTGTTCCGAAGGCGGCCAACCTGGTGTTCACGTCGGATGACGGCCGTCTCGCGCGGCTCGCCGCCTCTGATGCCGGCGGCGTCTATCTGGAGGGCGGCACCGCGGCGTGGGCAGCCGGCGGTCGCGCCGTCGCCGACGGCGAGGAGAACATGGCCGACGAGGCCGACGACATGTGGCTCCGCCCCTACGACCGGACCGGCGGCGTCGAGCAGGCGATGAACGAGTACCTGTCGTGGGAGATCAACCTGGTCGATCAGCTCGAGCGCGACGGCACCATCCGCTTTCGCGCTTACCCGGCGTAGCGGAGGCTCCGAATGGGCGTGCTGACTGCAGGTGCGGGAGGGCTGCGGCGGAGCGCGCTTGCGGCGCTCGATCTGCTGCTGCCGCCGCGCTGTCTCGTCTGCGGCGCCACGGTGGCGCTGCCCGGCACGGTGTGCGCCGGATGCTGGGGCGGGCTCCGGTTCATCGCGGCGCCGCTGTGCGGGGCGTGCGGGCTTCCGTTCGACTACGATCTCGGTCCGGGCACGCTGTGCGGCGATTGCGCGCGCCGGCCGCCGCCGTTCGAACGCGCCCGCGCGGTGTTGCGCTACGACGACGGCAGCCGCGACTTGGTGATCGCCTTCAAGCATCGCGATCGAACCGATGCCGCGCCGGCCTATGGCGACTGGATGGCGCGCGCCGGCGGCGACCTGCTGGCGGCCACCGATCTGCTGGTTCCGGTGCCACTGCACCGCCTGCGTCTGATCCAGCGCCGCTTCAACCAGTCGGCGCTGCTCGCCCACGCGCTTGCGGCCCGCTCAGATGTTGCCTGCGCGCCGGATGCGCTGATCCGGACCCGGCCGACGCCGTCGCAGGGCCGCCTCAGCCGCTCGGCCCGGGCGCGCAACGTCCAGGGCGCCTTCAGGGTCCGGCGGCGCGAGGAAGTGAACGGCCGCCGCATCCTGCTGGTCGACGACGTGCTGACCACGGGCGCCACCGCATCGGCCTGCGCGACGACCCTGCTCCGTGCCGGCGCCCAAGCCGTCGACGTGTTGACGCTCGCCCGGGTGGTTCGGGGTTAGTTCCGGTGCGACGGCGGCATGGGGCCGCCCTCGAGCATGGGTCCGAGGCGGCCTCCGCCGAAGATGTGAAAATGGAGGTGCATGACCTCCTGATGGGCGTCGCGACCGTGATTGGTCAGCACCCGATAGCCCGAGTCCTCGAGACCGAGCGCGCGCGCCGCCTCGCCGATGGCGCGGAACAACCCGGCGTTTTCGTCGGCCGTAGCATTGGCCGCGAAGTCGGCCATCGAGACATAGCGGCCCTTCGGGATCACCAACGCATGGACCGGAGCCTGCGGCGCGATGTCGTGGAAAGCCAAGGCATGATCGTTCTCGCAGATCTTGTTGCACGGCAGCTCGCCGCGAATGATCTTGGCGAATACATTGTTGTCGTCATAAGCCATCGTGTTTCCCTTGCCGCTCAGCCGCTGCGGCTCCGTTTCTCCTCCAGGCCCGAGCGGCCCTCGCGGCGCCCGAGCTCGGCCCATACCTCGCCCGGCCCGATGTCCGAGGCGGCCCACAGGACCAGCAGATGGTAGAGCAGGTCGGCGCTTTCGCCGATTAGCGCCGCGCGATCCTGCTTGGCGGCGGCGATCACTGTCTCGATCGCTTCCTCGCCGAGCTTCTGGGCGATGCGATCGGCGCCCTCGGCCAGCAGCCGGGCGGTGTAGGACTCGGCGCTGTCGCCGCCGCGCCGCTCCTCGATAACCGCGAACAGCCGATCGAGGACGTCGCCGCCGTTGTCGCCGTCGCCGGTGTCCTTCGTCATGCGGCCCGGATAGCAGATTTGCCGATCGCTGTCACGGACGCACCGGGATGCCGGCGCGGCCCATATGCGCCTTGGCCTCGCCGATGGTGAACTCGCCGAAATGAAATATCGAAGCCGCGAGCACGGCCGTCGCGTGGCCGTCGCGCACGCCCTCGACCAGATGGTCGAGGATGCCGACGCCGCCCGAAGCGATCACCGGAATTCCGATGGCATCGGCGATCGCGCGGGTCAGCGGCAGGTCGAAGCCTTGGCGCGTGCCGTCGCGATCCATCGAGGTGAGCAGGATCTCGCCGGCGCCGAGGGCCACCACGCGCCGGGCCCATTCGACAGCATCGATTCCGGTCGGCGTGCGCCCGCCATGGGTGAAGACCTCGAAGCCGTCGCCGCGGCTCTTGGCGTCGATGGCGACGACGATGCACTGGGTGCCGAACTTCTCGGCCGCCTCGGCGACGAACTTCGGGCGCTTCACCGCGGCGGTGTTGATCGAGACCTTGTCGGCACCGGCCAGCAATAGCCGGCGGACGTCGTCCACGGCGCGCACGCCGCCGCCCACCGTCAGCGGCATGAAGCATTGCTCGGCGGTGCGTGCCACCACGTCGAGGATGATGTCGCGGTCGTCGGACGAGGCGGTGATGTCGAGGAAACAGAGCTCGTCGGCGCCGGCCGCGTCGTAAAGCCGCGCCTGCTCGACGGGATCGCCGGCATCGACCAGATCGACGAAGTTGACCCCCTTGACCACCCGCCCGTCCTTGACGTCGAGGCAGGGAATGACGCGCACCTTTAGCATCGCTTAAGCCGCCAACAGTGCCAGCGCATCGCGCGGCGGCAGGCGGCCGTCATACAGCGCGCGGCCGGAGATGACGCCCTCGATGCCGCTTGCCGCCACCGTCATCAGCGCTTCGAGGTCGGCCAGCGAGGTGACGCCGCCCGAGGCGATCACCGGTGTCGTCACGGCTTCTGCCAGCGCCGCCGTGGCGTCAACGTTGAGGCCGCTCATGGCGCCGTCGCGCTCGATGTCCGTATAGATGATGGCGGCGGCGCCGGCATCCTCGAAGGCCAGCGCCAGATCGGCCGCGCGGGTCTCTGTGACCTCGGCCCAGCCATCGACCGCGACCATGCCGCCGCGGGCGTCGATGCCGACCGCGACCTGGCTCGGGAACAGCCGGCAGGCCTCGCACACCAATTGCGGGTCGCGCTGGGCCGCGGTGCCGAGGATGACCCGCGTCACCCCCGCCTCCAGCCAGCGCTCGATGGCCGCGAGGTCGCGGATGCCGCCGCCGAGCTGCACCTTGAGCCCGGCGGCGCCAAGAATGCCCGCGACCGCCTCGCCGTTCACCGCGCGCCCGGCAAAGGCGCCGTTGAGATCCACCACATGCAGCCAGGCGAAGCCCATGGCGGCGAAGGCGCGGGCCTGGCCCGGCGGGTCGTCGGAGAACACCGTGGCGCGGTCCATGTCGCCCTGCACCAAGCGCACGCAGGCACCGTCCTTGAGGTCGATCGCGGGGTAGAGCGTCAGCGCCATCAGAGGTCCTTGATATAAAAGGCGCCGGCAATCATTTCGCCGTCGACCTCGTGGTAGCGGTCGAGCTCGCCCCAGCGCTGGTAGCCGCAGGATTCGTAAAGCTGGATGGCACGATCCTGGGTGACCCGCACGTCAAGCCGCATGACCCGGAAGCCGGCATCGCGCGCGGCGGTCTCCGCCGCCTCGAGCAATTGCCGGGCAAGGCCGTGGCCGCGCGCCCAGGGCGCCACGAAATGGGTCTCGATATGGGTCGCGAAATGGCCCGCCTCGAAATTGGCCGAGGGCTTGACCAATTGCACCGCGCCCGCCACCGAGCCGTCCACATAGCCCAGCAACAATACCCGCTCCGGCACCAATATGACGCCGCGCCAATAGGCTTCGAGGCGCTGGCGCGGCGGCGGCATGACCCAGCCGAAGCCGATGCCGTCCTCGATGGCGGCCACGGTCGCGGAGCAGAGATCCGCCAGCTCGCCACGCGCGAAGCGCTCCACCTCACCGACCGACAAGGTCGCCATCACGGCCTCCAGGCAAGAAAATTGGCGATCACGGCAAGGCCCACCCGTTGGCTCTTTTCGGGATGGAACTGGGTGCCGACCATATTGTCGCGCGCCACCGCCGCGGTTACCGCGCCGCCATGGTCGACGGCCGCCAGGCGGTCGCCGCCATCGGCCACAGCGAACGCATAGCTATGCACGAAATAGCAATGAGCACCGTCCTCGATGCCGGCAAGGACCGGGTGCGGGCGTTCCATGGCGAGCGCGTTCCAGCCCATATGGGGCACCTTGAGGGCGGCGTCGGCGGGCTCCAGATGCGCCACCTCGCCGGCCATCCAGCCGAAGCCCTCATGGCTGCCGTGCTCGAGGCCGCGGCTCGCCATCAGCTGCATGCCGACACAAATGCCGAAAAAGGGCCTGCCGGCGCCGCACACGGCCTCTTCCAGCGCCTCGCGCATGCCGGGCAGGGCCTCGATGCCGGCCAGGCAATCGGCGAAGGCGCCGACACCCGGCAGCACGATGCGGTCGGCGGCGGCGACCTCTTCGGCTTTCGCTGTGACCACGATGCGCTCAGCCCCGGCGACACGCTCGAAGGCCTTGGCGGCGGAGCGCAGATTGCCCGAGCCGTAATCGATGATGGCGACGGTCATCAGCCGGGTGCCATCTCGGGTCCGGGCCGGCGCTCAGCCACGGCGTCGAAAAAGCGCCGGTCGGCCTCGGTCTGGTCGCGGCCCGAGGCCAGGCCGGCCATCACCCAGCCACGGCGCATGTGCTTCTCGCGCCGCCAGTCATTGGCGCTGCAGCCGACATAGACGCTGAACAACAGCAGCGCCACCGCAGCAACCTCCTGCTGCAACCAGCCTTCGACCGCCGCCACCTCGATCAGCAGCGGCACCGCCGCCAGCACCACGGCGATCAGCCAGAGTCCGTGATAGAGCGCCCACAGCGCACCGAACAGGAAGGCCCACCAGGAAAAGCCCTCGCGCACCGCCACCGCATCGGCCAAGGGCGTCTCACCGGGCTTCATGTGATAGGTGTAGAGGCGTATGGCCATGGCTCAGCCTTCGGCCGCGCCGGAGCCCAACACCCCCTTCGTCGAAGGCACCTTGGCCGCTGCGCGCTCATCGATTTCGACGGCGGCGCGCAAGGCCCGCGCCAGGCCCTTGAAGCAGGATTCGATAATGTGGTGGCTGTTCTCGCCGTAGAGGTTTTCCACGTGCAGCGTCGCGCCCGCGGCCTGGGCGAAGGCCTGGAACCATTCCTTGATCAGCTCGGTGTCCAGCTCGCCGACCTTGGGCCGCGGCAGATCGACCCGCCAGACCAGGTAGGGCCGCTGGCTGAGATCGATGGCGATGCGCGTCAGGGTCTCGTCCATCGGCACCATGGCCTCGCCCCAACGGCGAATGCCGACGCGGTCGCCGAGCGCCTCGGCCACCGCGGAGCCGATGACGATGCCCGTGTCCTCGGTGGTGTGGTGCTGGTCGATGTGCAGATCGCCCGCGGCCTTGACCTCGAGGTCCATCAGGCTGTGCCGCGAGAGCTGCTCCAGCATGTGGTCGAGAAAGCCGATACCGGTCGCCACCTCGTAGCGGCCCGTGCCGTCGAGATCGAGCGTCACCTGAACCTTGGTCTCGCGCGTCGCGCGCTCCAGCGTCGCCTTGCGCATCGGAGCCTCCTGGGTTATCGCGCCGCTCTTGTATCAGGAACCGCCACTTGACCCAAGCCGCTGGGTCGCCAATGTAAGGGCTATCGAAATGCAGGACCTCACATGACATCCACAGACGACGGCCTTTGGCATGGCACCACCATTCTGTCGGTGCGCAAGGGCGATAGCGTGGTCATGGCCGGCGACGGCCAGGTGACCCTCGGCCAGACCGTGATCAAGGCCAATGCCCGCAAGGTGCGGCGCCTCTCGGACGGCAATATCGTGGCGGGCTTCGCCGGCGCCACGGCGGACGCGTTCACCCTTTTCGAGCGCCTCGAAGGCAAGCTCGAGCAGTATCCCGGCCAGCTGACGCGGGCCTGCGTCGAGCTCGCCAAGGACTGGCGCACGGACCGCTATCTGCGCCGCCTCGAAGCCATGCTGGCCGTGGCCGATCCCGACATCTCGCTGGTGCTGACCGGCACCGGCGATGTCCTCGAGCCGGCGGACGGTCTTATCGGCATCGGCTCCGGCGGCTCTTTTGCCCTTGCTGCCGCCCGCGCCCTGATCGATATCGACGATCTCGATGCCAGGGCCATCGCCGAGAAGGCCATGGGCATCGCCGCCGATATCTGCGTCTACACCAACCGCGAAATCATCGTCGAAAGCCTCGGAGAGAGCGCATGACCGAATTCAGCCCGCGCGAGATCGTCTCCGAACTCGACCGCTTCATCGTCGGCCAGCACGAGGCCAAGCGTTCCGTTGCCATCGCGCTGCGCAACCGCTGGCGGCGCATGCAGCTCGACGACGACCTGCGCGAAGAGGTGTTGCCCAAGAACATCCTCATGATCGGCCCGACGGGCGTCGGCAAGACCGAGATCGCCCGCCGCCTTGCGCGCCTCGCCCAGGCGCCCTTTGTCAAGGTCGAGGCGACCAAGTTCACCGAGGTCGGCTATGTCGGGCGCGACGTGGAATCGATCGTCCGCGATCTCGTCGAATCCGCCATTGCCATGACCCGCGAGCGCCTGCGGGCCACCGTTCGCGCGCGCGCCGAGGCGGCGGCGGAAGAGCGCGTGCTGGATGCGGTCTGCGGCGACAAGGCCAGCGCGGATACGCGCCAGAAATTCCGCAAGATGCTGCGCGAAGGCACCCTCGCCGACCGCGAGATAGACGTCGAGGTGCAGGAGACCGGCATTCCCGGCATGCCCACCTTCGACATTCCCGGCATGCCCGGCGCCTCGATGGGCATGATCAACATCAACGAGATGCTGGGCAAGGCCATGGGCGGGCGCACCAAGACCCGCCACATGCGCATCGACGAGAGCTACGAAGTGCTGATGGCGGAAGAGAGCGACCGCCTGCTCGACGAAGAGCGGGTGGTGCGCGAGGC
>CAZVDW010000077.1:0-2315 GCA_964625645.1 uncultured Rhodospirillaceae bacterium | reverse complement strand
TCCGGTGGACGTAGTGGTGACCGATATCTTGATGCCCGAGCGCGAAGGTCTGGAGACGATCATGGAGATCAGGAGGCGCTGGCCGGACGTGTCCGTGATCGCGATCTCGGGTGGCGGGCGCACCGGCACAGCCAACTATCTTAAAATGGCGGCGGAGCTGGGAGCAAACGCGACCCTGGACAAGCCTTTCACGCGAGCCGAGTTGCTGGCCGAATTGGACACGTGCTTGTAACGCAGCTGCAATGGTCAAGGTAAAGGATCACACCGTAAAAGCCTGCCTCGGCGACTGGCCAGTCCAGTATCTGGAGATGTCCACTTGTCATACTTGGTCAAGATGTTGAGCGTCCCGCCTCGCGCCGGCATGGACGGGAGCTTGGGGAAGCTGAGATAAGCGCCCAATGTCGGGGGCATTGAGAGTCTGGTTGGGTCCTATCATGCCGAATCGGGCGCCCACGATTTCAGTCTGAAGTGCGGCGACAGCGGTCGAATTGACGGCGTATGTCCGGAGCACCTTCGATTTCTGCCGAATCTCGGCCGATCGGACGTGTGGCGTTGATGGCCAACGCTGTTGAGAAGGCCGCCAACGCCTGACAGTCGCGTTCAATCCGCTTGCCCGAAGGCTTCCGAGCCAAGCACGGAGCGCGTCAACGAGACCTGAAAACGGCCTAGACCTGCCGCGCGTTCAAGAAGCCGCGCTCGCTGAGGCCGGCCATGTTGTGGCTGCGGGCGCGGTAGGCGGCCATGCTGTCGTGGAGGCGCTGGGCGAGCGGGTCCTTGGCCGCGGTATCCCGCACGGCGGCGTCGGCATGCTCGATGAAGGCGGCGAGAACATCGTCGGGCAGGCGGGCGAAGGTGACGCTATGCTCTTCCTCGAGCACCTTGTAGCTCGTGGTGTTGTGCGCCGTGACCTCGCTGAAGACCCGCAAGGCGGCCTTGTGCGCGGTCACGCGTATCATCTCCTTGAGGTCGTCGGGCAGGCCGTCGAAAGCCTCGCCATTGACCATCAGGCCATTGATCGGTCCGGGCTCGTGGATGCCCGGCCAATAGGCGTAGCGCGTCACCTTGTAGAAGCCGAAGGCGAGGTCGGTCCAGGGCCCGCCCCACTCCGCGGCATCGATGACGCCCGACTGCAGCGCCGGCATGATCTCGCCGGCGGGCAGGTTGATGCCGGTCGCGCCCATGCGGCTGACGACCTCGCCGGGCAGGCCGGCCTGGCGGATCTTGAGGCCCTTGAAGTCGGCCAGCGAGCCGATCGGCTCGCGGTACCAGCCGAACAGCGAGGGCGGGGCGAAGCCGGCGAGGAACACGCGCATGCCGAAGCCGGCGTAAAGCTCGTCCCACAACTCCCGGCCGCCGCCGTGGAGCAGCCAGGAGACCTGCTCGTGCCCCGAGAGGCCGTTGGGCACGCCGCCGCTAAAGGCGAAACCGGGGTGCTTGGCCATCCAATAGAGGTCGGCGGCGTGGCCCATCTCGGCAACACCGCCGCGCACGGAGTCGAAGACCTCGAAGGCGGGCACGATCTCGCCCGCGCCGTAGACCTTCACCTCGAGCCGGCCCTCGCTCATGGTGCTGATCTCACGGCCGATATCGTTGGCCGCCGTGCCGAGGCCGGGAAAGTTCTTCGGCCAGCAGGTCACCATCTTCCAGCGCCGCCGGCCCTGCGACAGCGCCGGCTTGGGGAAGCTCGAAGCCGCCGCCACAGCGCCGATGGCGCCGCCCTTGAGAAGTCCGCGTCGTCCAATCGCCATGTGACCCTCCTAGAGTACGCGCCCCGCGACTGCATCGAGCTTGGCCAGCATCTCAGGGTCGCGGGCCTCGGGCGCCGTGATCAGCGCCGAATCCAAAGCCGTCTGGCAACCGCGAGCGCAGGGGCGTTCCGTGTCGCCATGAACATGAGGCACGGTCGCCTTGACCAGCGCGCGCGCATTGTCCGCGTTGGCCAATAGCACGGCAATGATGGCATCGACCGTGACATCGTCGTGGTGGGGATGCCAGCAGTCGTAATCGGTGACCATGGCAACGGTCGCGTAGCACATCTCCGCCTCGCGGGCGAGCTTGGCCTCGGGCATGTTGGTCATGCCGATGACATCGCAGCCCCAGCTGCGATAGAGCTCGGACTCGGCGAGGGTGGAGAATTGCGGCCCCTCCATGACCAGATAGGTGCCGCCGCGGACCATCGAGATGCCGGCCTCCGCCGCGCCGCGCATGAGATGCTCGCCGAGGCGGCCGCAAACCGGATGGGCCATCGAGACATGGCCGACCATGCCGCTCGAGAAGAAGCTCTTGACGCGGGCGAAGGTGCGGTCGATGAACTG
>CAZVDW010000076.1:0-24959 GCA_964625645.1 uncultured Rhodospirillaceae bacterium | reverse complement strand
AAGACCCTGTTCAAGGCCATCTCACAGGGCCGGCCGGGAACCAACATGGTCGGCTGGTCGAAAGACCTCGACGACAGCCAGATCTGGAAGCTCATCGCCTATATCCGCTCGCTCTACGAAGGTGACCCGGACAAGATCATCTGGTAGGCGCGACAGGACCATGTCGTTGCGCGGATGCCACATTGTCCGGATTTTATGATCGCCCGACCTCGAGTGCCCCCACGCCGCGATTAGATTTGTCTAATAAGGCCCGGAAAAGCTGGGAAACTTGGCCGAACCGCGGGAAGAATCAGCGGCGTTTAGGCGCATATCGGCGCTGCGGACGAACGCGCATCGCCATCCGCTAATGCAGGCCGGATGTTGTAGACCATTGACTACTCGGATATATCACGTACATGTGGCGCACACGTATTGCATTCGTTTGGTGTTACCTGAATAACCGGTACGCCGATTAGGTTAGTTATCCCCTGACAATGTGAGCGTAGAACTGACCGTTCCGTCACGTGGTGTGCGTTACGGATTCGATACCGCTGTTGGAGGAAACATCTATGGCTACTGGTACGGTAAAGTGGTTCAACCCGAGCAAAGGCTACGGCTTCATCGAGCCTGATGACGGCTCGAACGACGCATTCGTTCACATCTCCGCCGTGGAGCGCGCTGGCTTGAGCACGCTTGCCGAGGGGCAGAAGGTTTCGTATGAGCTTCGGGCCGGACAGAACGGCAAATCGTCCGCCGAGAATCTGTCTACCGCCGATTAACCACGCGCAGCGCCGTCTCCAGCTCCCGCTGGAGCCGGTCGCCATGCGCTTTCGGCGACATGTCGAGCAAGGATCGCCCGGCAGATCGGGAAACGGTCTGTCCGGTCGGTGCTCGTTGGGGTCGCTGACAAGAATGCCTGCAAGACCATACGGGATGGCTCGGTGTAGCCATTGCCGGTGCGGTTGCTCATCCACAGCAGAGCGCTGCCGATGACTATTGCGCCTGTGATGGTGCAATCTCGATCATAGGACTTAGGAAAATGTCCAAATCAGCAAGAGCGCGGGCCGAGGAGCAATTTACCGCCACTCAAAGGCAGGACAAGCCGCTTCTGGACGAAAAAGAAGTGGTGCGCCTGGAAAGAGCGGAAAAGGTGGCAAGGCTGCGCTCCCTTCGCCTGGCCAAGGAAGCTGCCGACAAGGCCAAGACCTAAAGCAGGTCTCGACTACCTAATCGGAGCCCACCGCCTCAGCCACCATCCCCCATCGGCAAGCCGGCCTTGGCCGCGCCGTCGAGGAACGGCTCGTGCAGGCTGGCATGAAAGCGGCGGTGGTCGAGATACCAATCGGTCGTGAAGTCAGGCTTCAGGGCCAGGAGCTTTTCGCATTCGGCCCGGGCCTTTGCGATCTCGCCCATTTGGCCATGGATGACAGCCAGCCAGATATAGGACGCCCAGTACAGCAGATCGGTCTTGCGGATCTCGGTCAGCGCCTCCTCATAGCGGCCCTCGAAGACATGCTGGAAGAGCCCGGCATAGCGGTAGAAGCCCGGATGATGTGGGTTGAGACGCATGGCCCGTTCGGCCATGTCGGAACCATCCTGCAGCCTGGCGAAAGTCAGCGAGTACATGTTGCCGAGATCTGCCAGCGCGTCGGCGTCGTTCGGGTTCAGCGACAGCGCCGTCTCGGCCTCGGCCTCGAACATGCGATCGTCCTTCTCGTAATAATAGCAGCGCGCCAGGATATAGTGCGCGAAGGCATAGGACGGATCGAGCTCGACCGCCCGTTTCGCCGACGCCAAGGCACGACCGAGGGGGTCCGGGCGCGGGTTGAAGCCAAAGACGAACTCGTTGACATAGGCATTGGCGAGATGGGCGTGCGCCTGGGCGTAGTTGGGATCGAGCGCCACCGCTTTTTCCAGCAGGTCGCGGCCCAGCGCATGGTCCTCCGGCGTCGTGGTGTGCCACCATTTCAGGGAGCGCAGGACATAGTCGTAGGCCACCAGATCGGTGGTCGGCTTGCGCATGGACTGCTCGAGCTCGACCTGCTCCAGCTTGACGCCGAGGGTGCCGACCATCTGGCGCGTGATCTCGTCCTGGAGGGCGAAGATGTCTTCCAGCACACGGTCGTAGCGCTCCGCCCAGACATGGCCGCCGGTCTTGGCGTCGATGAGCTGGGCGGTGATGCGCACCCGGTTGCCGGCCTTGCGGATACTGCCCTCGAGCACATAGCGGACACCGAGCTCCCGGCCCACCTGCTCGACGTTCACCGCCTTGCCTTTGTAGGTGAAGGTGGTGTTGCGGGCGATGACGAACAGCTCGCGGAAGCGCGACAGCTCGGTGATCAGATCCTCGGTGATGCCGTCCGAGAAATAGTCCTGTTCCGCATCGCCGCTCATATTGGTGAAGGGGAGGACCGCGATCGAGGGCTTGTCGGGGATGCCGAGCGCGGGTCCCGCCACCGCGGCAGCCTTCGTGCCGCCACCCACGCGAAAGGCGCGCACAGGCCTGGCGATATTCTTCACCTCGTGCTCGCCGATGTCCTCGAAAGCGAGATCGACCTTGCCGTCGGCCTGCATATGGGCGGATTCGGACAGGCATATGGCGCCGGGCTCGGCCAGGCTCTCGAGGCGCGCGGCGACATTGACGCCGTTGCCGTACAGGGTGCCGTCGTCCTGCTCGATGACGTCGCCGAGATTGATGCCGATGCGGAACAACATGCGCCGCGCATCCGGCAGCTCGCCATTGCGCTCGGCGATCCCCGCCTGGATCTCGGCGGCGCTCAGAACCGCTTCGACGACGCTGTCGAAAACCGCCAGCACGCTGTCGCCGGAGGTATCGACGACGCGCCCGTCATGGCTGCAAATCCGTTCGCGAAAAATGCCACGATAGGCGTTGAGCGTGTCCATCGTGGCACGCTCGTCGTCGCCCATCAGGCGTGAATACCCAGCCACGTCGGCCGCCAGGATAGCCGCCAGTCTACGCTTGGCTTCGGCCATGCCTCTCCCTCATCATCGCGCCGCGAATAGTACGATGGCGGGGCGAGCGCCTCAAGGGGCGTGGCGGGGCAACGAATAAAGTGACTTGCTGGCCCATCGCGGGTGCGGTTTACTCCCCTGACGGAACGAGCCGAAAGCAGTGGCTGCTGTGACAGAACGACCCAAGGTTGCATCGAAAACCGGCGACACGCAGTTCCTGGAGATCCTGAAGAGCTGGAGCCAGGGGATCGTGATCCGCCAGGGCAAGCGCGTCGTCTTCGTCAACCAGGCTCTTACCGAAATGTGCGGCTACGACTCGCCGGAAGCCGTGATGGCCCTGAGCTCCGCCACTTTGTTGGTGCCCGAGGACGAGCGCGAGCGGGTCGATCGGTATTATGCTGCCCGCATCGCTGAACGCGAAGCACCGACAAGCTACCAGCTCCGCATTCTGCGCAAGAATGGCTCGCCCTGGTGGTCCGAGACACGAGCCCAGATCATCAGCTGGGAGGGCGCGCCGGCCGTTATGTTCGCCGTCAGCGACATATCCGAGCGCAAGCGGGCGGAAGACGCGCTGAACGAAAGCGAGCAGCGTTTCCGCTCGCTCGTCGAGGGCTCCATCCAAGGCATGGTGGTGAGCCGCGGCTCGCAGGCTTTGTTCGCCAACCAGGAATGTGCGAGGATCCTCGGTTACGACAGCTTGGCGGAAATGATACGGGCCGGCCCGCTCGAGCATCACATTCATCCGGACGACAGAGAAGACCTGATGCAGCGCGCGGCGGCAAGATTGCGAGGCGAAGCGGTGCCGGCCGCCAATACCCTGCGGGCTCTGCGAAAGGATGGCAGCGAGGTCTGGCTGGAGGGCCGGGCGACACTGGTCGAATGGGATGGCGAGCCGGCCGTGCAATCGGTGTTCCACGACATCACCGACCGCCGCGAGGCGCAGCAGGCACTGGCGGCGAGCGAGCGGCGGTTCCGCAACCTCGTGGAAGGCTCGATCCAGGGGCTGCTCGTGCATGTCGGAACGACGCCAAAGTTCGCCAACCAGGCCTTGGCGGACATCCTCGGCTATGACAGCCCGGCGGAGATTCTTGGCGTCGAATCCGTGAACGATTTGATGTATCCGGCGGACGTCGAACGGATCCTGCGGATTCGTGCTGCCCGGCTGCGCGGCCAGCCGGCGCCTGATGTCGTCGAGTTGCGCGGCCTTCGCAGGGATGGCTCACCGGTGTGGGTGGAATCGCGGGCAACGGTCGTCGAATGGGATGGTGAGCAGGCTATTCACTCGACCATCGTCGATATCTCCGAGCGCGAGAAGGCCGCCGCCACATTGGTGGAAAGCGAGGCGCGGTTCAAGGACTTCGCGGAGATGGCGGCCGATTGGATTTGGGAAACCGATGCCGAGCATCGAATGGTATTCATGAGCGATCGCTACTACGAGCTGACCGGGTACAGCCCGGCCGATGTCATCGGAAAGGCGCGGCACGAGGCGCCAGCCTTCCGGCACAACGACCAGGCGGTCCGGGACCTGCTCGCTCTGTTTGACAAGCGGGAGGCCTATCGCGGCCACCAACTGCGAATCCGCAAGGCGAATGGCGAGGTCATTCACGGCCTATCCAGCGGCAATCCGCTGTTCGACAAGGATGGGACCTTCGTCGGTTTCAGGGGAACCTCCACCGATTACACTGCCCGCAAGCACGCCGAGGACGCCCTTCGCAGCGCCCGCGACGACTTGGAAGTCAAGGTCGGCAGGCGGACGCGGGAGCTCCGGAATGAGGTCGCCGAACGCCAATTGGCGCAGCAGGAGGCGATTCAGGCAAGCCGCGCGAAATCGGAATTTCTGTCATCGATGAGCCACGAGCTGCGCACGCCGCTCAATGCGATTCTGGGGTTCGCGCAGCTGCTGAGAGACTTCTCGGACGCACCCCTCTCGGACGAGCAGGCCGCGAACCTCGAGCATATTCTGAGCGCCAGCAAACATCTCCTGGGTCTGATCAACGATGTTCTGGACCTGTCCAGGATCGAAGAGGGCCGCCTCAATCTGTCGGTACAATCCGTGGAACTGAATCATTGCATTCGGGATTGCGTGACCCTTGTGCGTCCGCTGGCGGTCGAGCGCGACATATCGATTATCGACGAGTGCGGCGACACACCCGGGTTGCGCCTGAAGGCGGATCCGACCCGGCTCAAGCAAATCCTGCTGAACATCATATCCAACGCCATAAAGTACAATCGTGATTGCGGCATTGTGCGTGTGAGTGCAGCGGCGATCGAGCGCGGCATGATACGAATAAGCGTCGCAGACACGGGACCCGGCATTCCCAACGAAAAGCGTGGTGAGGTGTTTCGGCCGTTTTCGCGCCTCGGCGCCGAAGCTTCCGCGGTCGAGGGCACCGGTATCGGGCTGACGATCAGCCGCCAGCTTGTCGAGAGCATGGGCGGCCGGCTCGATTTCGACAGCACGCTCGGAGAGGGCAGCACGTTCTGGATCGACGTGCCGAGCGCGGACGGCTAACGCACCAACCCGCCGTCGATCATGATCGTGCGTCCCGTCACGTAATCGGACAGCTCCGTACACAGAAACTCCACCACGCCGGCGCATTCCTCGATGGTGCCTTCGCGCTTGAGCGGCACGCGCTCGGCCGCCATCTCGGCACGGTCGCCGAGGCGGCCGGTGCGGATGATGCCGGGTGCTATGGCGTTGACGGTGATGTTGTGGGGGCCGAGCTCCTGGGCCAGGCCGCGGGTGTAGTGGATGATGGCGGCCTTGGCGGTGCCGTAGGGGTGGTAGCCGCCATAGGCATCGACGCCCGCCGTGGAGGACACCGTGACGATCTTGCCGCCGCCTTGCGCCTTCATGTAGGGCGCCACCGCCATGCAGGTATAGAAAGTTGTCTTGACATTGATGTCCATGACGCGGGTAAGCGTCTCTTCGTCGCAGTCGGACGGCGTGGCGGTGGTGACCATATCCTCGATATCTTCGTTGGCGCCGCCGCCGGCGCTGCGCTCGTCGGCGAAGACGACGGTGCCGCCGCCGGCATTGCAGACGGCGATGTCGAGCCGGCCGAGCCTGGCCACCACATCGGCAACTGCCTGCTCGGTCGCCGCGCGGTCGGTGAGATCCACCTCGAGGCCGATGGCACGCACGCCGAGCGCCTCGCATTCGGCCATCACGCTGTCGGCGGTGAGCAGGGCGCGCTCGAATTCGTAAACCTCGGCCGCCTGCAGATTGCGGTCGATGATGGCGATGTCGGCGCCGAGCCCGGCGAGCCTCAGGGCATAGCCGCGCCCCAAGCCGCGCGCGCCGCCCGTGATCAAGGCCACCTTGCCGGCCAGCTTCTTGTCAGTCATCTGCCCCCGCTTTCATCGTCAGCGTGATGGTATTGGACTCGAGCTCCCCCAGCCAGGCTGCGGCAGGCTCGGGGTCCATGGGTCGGTAGACCACGGGATTGCGATTCACATAGCGCAGCGTCGCGCGATAGGCGCCGGGCTCGACAAAGACCGCGCGGTCCATCTTCCATTGGCCGAGGCTGTAGTGCGATCCGAACCAGCCGAGAAAGATATCGGCCGAGCCGCCCGCTGCCAGCGCAAGCAGCGTGAGGCCGTCTGGCTCGAACATGCGCAGCACATTATTGGTGAGCACCGTGAGCGTGCCGTCGGGATGCTCGACAAGAACCGACAGGCGGCTGCGCGCAGGATCGCGCCGCAGGCTCTCGCCTTCGCGCAAGGCATGCGGAAAGCTCATATTGGGATGGCCGATGACCACAGGCTCGGCGCCGCCATTGTGAAACGTCGCCGTCATGCGCACGGCCTCGACAGTGTCGTAGACGGCGGCCGACGCCCGCAGCGTCAGGGTTATGTCGTCGGCGGCCTGGACCGCGGTGCCTAGGCACAGGCAAGCAAGCCAAAGGACCGGTCTCACAAGACTACCCCCGCAGCGGCCGCAGGAACGCCAGAATATCCTCGGCCAACGCCGCGGGCTGCTCCATGGCCGCGAAGTGGCCGCCACGCGGCATCTCCTGCCAGCGCCGGATGTTGCCGTAGCTGCGCTCGGCGAGCGAGCGCGGCGGCGAGAGTATCTCCTGCGGGAAGGCGGCATAGCCTGTCGGCACGGTGATGGTATCGCCTTCGGGGATCGGCCAGGGTCCGTGCATGCGCGCGAAATAGGGCCAGAACGACGAGCCGATGGCGCCGGTGAACCAATAGAGGCTGATATTGGCGAGCAGTTGGTCCTTGCTGAAGGCACTCTCCACATCGCCGCCGCAGTCCGACCAGGTGCGGAATTTCTCGCCGATCCAGGCGGCAAGCCCGGCGGGCGAATCGCTCAACCCGAAGGACAGCGTCTGCGGCTTGGTGCCCTGGATCCACTGGTAACCCGTCTCTTCCTTGAGGAAATATTTGAGCTCCTCGAGATACTTGGCCTCTTCCGGCGTCGGGTTCTCCAGCATCGAGAGGTCGCGGCGCACGGGCATCATGTTGAGGTGGATGCCGGCGACGCGCCCGGGATCGCCATGGCCGATCAGCGAAGTGATGAACGAGCCCCAGTCGCCCCCTTGCGCCGCGTAGCGCTCATAACCGAGCACATCGCCCATCAGGTCGATGAAGCAGGCGGCGATGTCCTTGACGCCGAAGCGCTTCTGGCCGGGCGCGAAGGACAGGCCGTAGCCCGGCAGCGAGGGCGCGACGATGGTCAGCGCATCCGCCGCATCGCCGCCGAAGGCCGCCGGGTCGGTGAGTCGCGGGATGATCTCCATGAACTCGAACACCGAGCCCGGCCAGCCGTGGCTGAGGACCAGCGGCAGCGGGTTCGGCCCCTTGCCGGGCACGTGCAGGAAATGCAGGTCGATGTCGTGCAGCGGCACGGTGTATTGCGGCAAGGCGTTGAGCTCTGCCTCCGCCGCCCGCCAGTCGAAGCTGTCGCGCCAATAGGAAACCAGCTCCTCGAGCCAGGCGACGCTGGTGCCATAGGCCCAGGGATCGCCCGGCGCCTGGTCGGGAAAGCGCGTATGCTCCAGCCGGCGATGCAGATCGACGATCGCCTCGTTGGCAATGTGCAGGGTGAACGGCTTCGGGTCCGCGGCCATGGCTGTTCCCTCTCTTCTCGAGCGCATCCTGGTATAGCATGGCCGCGAAAGGGAGGGTCGCCATGTTCCGCTTTATCGTCCTGCTGCTGTTCGCCTGCGGCGCGCAGGCTGAAGACCGCCTTGGCCTATACGCTTCGCTGGGCTCTACCATCCACCACTACGAGGTGGATGTGACCGCACTCACGCTCAGCCATCGCGGCAGCGTCGAGGCGCCGGCGCGGGTGCAATATGCCTGGCCCAATGCCGATGCCAGCCTGCTTTACGTCGCCACCAGCAGCGGCGGGCCGGGCCGTGACGGCACGGTGCATACGCTGTCCGCCTATGCCATCGATGGCGACAACGGCGCCTTGTCGGCCCACGGCGCGACTGCCGCCCTGCCCGAACGCCCGATCCACGTCTCGCTGAGCACTGACGGGCGCTTCGCCCTGGTCGCCTTCAATGCCTCGGCCATGATCGAGGTCTTTCGCATCGAGGCCGATGGCAGCGTCGGGCCCAAGGTCGCCCAGCCGCGCATCAATGCCGGCGCCTATGCCCACCAGGTGCGCCAGGCGCCCGGCGGCACGGTGTTCTCGGTCGGCCTCGGCACGGCGGACGAGCCCGGCTCGCTAACCACCTTTGCCTATGCCGACGGCCATCTCACGCGTACCGCCCACTTTTCGCTGGCGCGGCCCCTCGGCCCACGGCATCTGGACTTCGACCCGGCGCGCGGCCTGGTCTATGTCTCGGTCGAGCACGGCAACATGCTGCACGCCTACGGCTTCGTCGCCGGGCGCCTCGCGGCGACGCCACGCTATCGCGGCACCACCCTGGCGGCACCGGGCAACCTGCGTCAGGGTCAGCATGCCGGCACCCTGCATTTGCACCCGCGCGGCCACGTGCTCTATGTCGCCAACCGCGCCAACCATGTCGGCGCGCACGGCTTCAGCGGCGGCGAGAACGGCATCGCCGTCTTCTCACTCGGCAGCGGCCGGCCAATGGCGATCCAGCATGTCGACAGCGACGGCATCGAGCCGCGCACCTTCTCGCTCGATCCGTCCGGCCGCATGATGGTCGTCGCCAACCAGATGCGCCTCGGCGAAGTGCCGGCCAGCCTCGCCGTCTTTGCCGTTGCGCCCGACGGCAAGCTGCGGCATGTCCGCAGCTATCCGATTTCGGACGACGGCTTAAGACCGCTGTTCTGGAGCGCCATGGTGGCGCGCGACAACGAGGGAGAGAGCGAATGATTCACGAACTGCGCATGTACACCTGCCGGCCGGGCACGATACCGGCGGTGCTCGACGCCAGCGGCACGGTGGCGCGGCGCATCCGCGGCGGCGACGAGCACGGCGTGCTCGAAGGCCACTTCTCGTCCGAGATCGGCAAGCTCAACCAATATATCCACCTCTGGGCCTATGACAGCGTCGAGGCGATGCTGCGTTTGCGCGGCGAGCTGGCGGCCAAGCCCGAATGGAAGGCGGAATACCTGCCGCTGATCCGCCCGCACATGCTGAGCCAAGACGTGACCATCCTCAATCCCGTGCTGCCCATGAAGCCGGTCGAGGGCGAAGGCCACCTCTACGAATTGCGCCGCTATCGGCTGCAGCCCGGCAAGGCACCGGAATGGACGGCCAAGATGGCCGAGCACATGCCGGCGCGGGAGAAGTACTCGACCAATCTCGGCGTCTGGACCACGCTCTGGCCCGACCCCAACGTGGTCGTGCATCTCTGGGTCTACGATTCCTACGAAGCCCGCCTGGAAGCCCGCGCCGCTTCGCAAGGCGATCCCGACTGGAAAGAGTTCCTCGGCTTCGCCGGCCCACAGATCGAGGAGATGCACTCGATGCTGCTCAGCCCCTCGCCATATTCGCCGCGGAAATAGCTAGAATCGGATCGCCAACAAGATTGGTAGCCAACGGGTATTGCGACCGCTCAGAAACATGCACATCAATCGCCACCAAAGCGATTATAGGCGCAACCTGACGGCGAAGTCAGCGAGAAAGGCGTCTTCATTCGGGAACGCGTTGCCCGGATTGAAATACCCCACGCTGAACTCGATCGACAGGTCACGGATCTCCCGGCTGCCAATGACCAGATCGATCTCGCGCCCCAGATCCGTGCTCAAGCCGTTGGGGTCGATATCGACATCGATGCTGCGCTGATCGTCGTCGAGCTCGTTCTGGCGATAGCTGTGAAAGACGAGGTCTATGGAGGTGCGTCTTGTCGGACGGATGCCGAGACCTGCGGTGAAGATCGCCATGTTGCTGAGCTCGGGGTCGAACAGCTCGCCGTAATATTTCAGCCGCGCGATGCCGTTGAAGCGCGCCGAATTGTCTTCCAGGTCCGGCTGCCGGAACTTGTGATCGACACCGTCACGGGTGTTGTCGTCGCCGGTCCCGTAGGCATAGCCCAGGGTCAGCGCCGGCTTCCAGGGAAGGTCCGCGACATAGGTCGCGCCGAGGTCGATGCCATAGCCCTTCAGGCTCTCGACCACGCCGGCCCTGCGATTGTAGCTGCCATGGCCGTTGACATGGCCGAGATTGAGCCAGACCGACAGATCATCGATCGGCTCCGCCTGCGCCTACAGGCCGACGAAGACCGGCCGAGTCTTGCTGTCTATCAACTGGTCGCGCAGCATCGCATAGGCCGTCAACTGCAAATCGTCGATCGGCGAATAGCGCAGAAAACCGATATAGTTGTTGATGCGCGAGTTGGAATTGCCGCTCAGGAGATTCGAATCGACCAGGCGCTCCTGGCTCGCCGAAAGCTCGAGGCCGACCTTTCCCCGGCGATAGAAGACGCGGATGCCGTCGAACTCGTCGTCGAGCAGCCACTCGCGCTCGTCCTTGATGCGTTGGCGCCCGACCTGAATGCTGAGGCCGTCGATCACTTCGCGCAGCACGAAATAGGTCAGGCCGACGCTGAGCGTCAGCTCGCGCGGATCGTCTGCCTTGTCGCCATCGGCCTCAAGAGCGATCTCACGGCCCATGCTCATGCTGAGATAGGCATCGAACCAGTCGACGGGCGCATAGGAAATGGCGCCGCTGGCACTGGGGTCGAGAAGGTTGAGGTCGTTGTCCTCGCTCCCGAGGCCGAAATCCTGCTCCACGTCCCAATCGAGCCGAACACGCCCGCCGACACGCCAATTCGGCGCGATCTCGTACCGCGGGCGCACGGGATCGTCGATATCGAACTCG
The DNA here is from genome assembly GCA_964625645.1 of uncultured Rhodospirillaceae bacterium. Taxonomy (GTDB): domain Bacteria; phylum Pseudomonadota; class Alphaproteobacteria; order UBA7887; family UBA7887; genus UBA7887. The sequence continues at coordinate 13,753 of CAZVDW010000076.1, read as the reverse complement.
ATCGCAGATTCCTCATCGTCGGCCGCCACCGCGGGAGAAGACGGGTAGAGCCCGGCAAGCGCGATCAGGAATACCAGCCGCATCCGCCACCAAAGCCTGGCGGTGGCCGGAGGCGGTTCTTGCCGGCGACAAGCTCTGGCCATGGACAGCATGTGACCTGCAGCTATATTGACGTTGAAATGTTTATACAAGACCTGCATAGATCCTAGCAAGTGCCAGTAAAGAATTAACAATTCGTTTCCAATCGGGACGTAGTAATCGGATCGTCTGGAGCGCCATGGCGAGCGTGGTGGCTGCTTCGAACCAGGCCAGGCGGTCCTCCGAAAGCGAATTGGCGGGGGCTGTGGCATATCCCGCCAACAACGCCTCCCGGGCGGCATCGAGCGAAAGCCCGGACGCCGGCGCATCGAGACAGTCGCGCGCCATGCGCGCCAGAAAGCGGGCCAGATCGGTCATCGGATCGCCGCACCCAACACGGTCAAAATCGAGCACAGCCGTGCGCGACCCTGCCGCCACGAGCTGCCGCATGGTAAAATCACCATGAAGCATAACGCGCTGCTGCCTCGGCGCCGCCTTCGCGAGAGCTTCGTGAATGACAAATATCTGTTGCGCCAATTCCGCGTCCACGCTTCGCAAAGACCCGGCGAAAGGCATTATGCTGTCCAACGCATCCCGTGTGGGCAAGGCGCGCCCGGCTGGCATCGTCATGGCGTGCAAGACGGCGAGCCCTTCGCCGGCCCTGGCAATATGAGGTCTTGCCGCTTCATCCGAAACAAGCTCCCGCACCGCCTTGCCTGCCAGCGCCTGCTGCAACAGCACATGGTGACGATCGCTGTAACCGAGCGGTCTCGCCAGCTGGAACCCGGCAGGCAGAGCCGACCGGTGCCGCCAAAGATGCGCCATTGCCGCATGGACGGTGGCGCCCCGGGAATCCCGATAGAGGCGGGCATAGACCGGCGGCCTGCCATCGCGCCAGGCCAGGCGGGCAAGGCAGGACCGGCCAGGCTTGTAGCTCGCCACCGAGAGCGATGGCTTGCCCGTGTCGCCAAGCAGGTCCGGCCACATATCGAACGCCAGGAACGCGCCCAAGCGTCCGAGGCGCGGGTCGCCGGGAAAGACTGAGAGGGCAATGTCGTCTGCGGCGGCATGGGCGGTGTAGGGTACCAGCCAGGGCTGCCGTGCCAGCCGCCGCTTCAGGTCGCCCGCCGTGCGTCCTTCGGCCAACTGCTTCGCCAGCACCAGTACCGTGCCGCCTCCGACAAGGCCGACCTCATAGGCGAGCATCGCCTCGCGCGCCGGCGCATAACGCGCCCAAACCGGACGGCAGGCGGCAATTTCGACGGAGCCCGTCACCGTTTCGGGCAGCTCGGCGGCCAACAGCGGCGCCATCTCCTCGCCGTCCAAGAGGATAACAAGACCTGGAAGCGCGTCGTCCGCCGGGATATCCTGGCTGGCGAACCGCCGCTCTGCATGCCATCCGAACGGACCCAGGATTTCGCGAGCCTCGACCGGGGCGATCATGCCGCTGCCAAGGCGCGGATACAGGGAGCCTGGAGAGTCGCCATGAAAACCTTTTTGCTTTGGCGGCATGGCCATGGCCGCCGCTATCCTCCGACAGCGTTGGCTGCCGCGCGCATGGCCGCGATCTTCGATCCCTTCTACCGCGAGCCGCCGCCGGTCGAGACCAGAGCCGCGAACGGCGCTTCCCTTCTTTACCAGGAATTGCCTGTCAAAGGGTGGACCCGGCCGTTTATCCAAGAGGACGAGTCGCGCTGGGTGCTGGCGATCGACTATCCCATCGACGCCGATGCCGTGACCGCGCGGACGCGAGGCGGCAGGCCGCCTTTGCCGGCACTTTGCGCCATGCTGGAGCGCGAGCCGCGGCGCCTTTTGCACGATCTTTCGCCGCCATTTTCGCTGATCTGGCATAACAAACGCAGCGACTCGTTCTACGCTGTTTGCGATGGGCTCGGCTTTGCCAAGCTCTACGAATACCGCCGCGGTCCCTATTGGGCGCTGACCAACCGCATCTCGGCCTTCGCCGCGCTCGACCTGCCGCTCGAACCCGATCTCGATATGTGGATGGCACGCTGGGCCCTAAACTGGTTTCCGCTCAACCGTAGCGGCTTCAAGAATGTCAGAAGCGCCGAGCCCGGCACACGGTTCCGTATTACCGACAAACGGGTCAGCGAAAGCGAATACGACGTGTTGGGTGACTGGCTGACCCCGCAGGACCTATCGCCCGAAGACTGCCTGGAGCAGGCCCGCTGGGCAATGCACGAGTATTTGCAGCGCGCCGTTTCGCACCTGGACGAGGTCACCGTAGGCCTGTCCGGCGGCTGGGACAGCCGGCCGGTGGCCGCTACGCTGCTCGGCATGGGTGTGCCATTTACGGCACAGGTACGCGGCGAGGACTGGCGGCCGGATGTTCTGATTGCCAAGGAACTGTGCGAGATTGCGGGCATACCGTTGAAGCATCGACGCCGGCATGGCGTGCCAAAGACAAACACGGAGGCGCTGCACGGCTCGATAATTAACGCACTAATCTGGCAGTCAGGCTTCCTATCGCGACGTCACCATCATACTTTTCAAGGACGTGGGCGTGGCTTCGGGCCAGGAACGCACAGGGTCACTGGGCGATGCGGTGAGATAGCGCGCACCTACATCTTGGATCGATATGGGCGACGCGATGGTGATAGATTGCCGACGTCTCTCTTCGCTGAAACCTCAATGGAAATATTACCGCCGTTCGTGCGCTCCGAGACGAACATACGCGTGCGTCAAATCTTGTTCGATGAATTCAACCAAGCCGAACGCTATGGACTTGCTGATGATTTGGCCTGGCAGTTTTGCGTTTTGCAGCGAGCCGCCCGCTCGATTCATCAACGATATGTGGGATATGCGCCGGGCGTGACCATCATCCCATATTTGCATCCCGACATCGTCAAAGCCGCATTCTCTTTACCGATTAGCATGCTTTGCAAAAATCCAGTTCATTCACACATCGTCGCCAGTTGGATGCCGCGTTGGGCGCAAGTAGAATATGAGAAAGCCATGACGAAACGACTCAAGGTGGCTTCCACAACCAAACTTGCGCCAGGGCTTACGGCCAGTGAAGCGAACAAGCTGCCTGAATCGCTCCGCCCAAGCGGGGCCGAGCATTACAACAAGAAACTCTTCTGGCACGAATATGCTGCGCCGATGATGGAACAGACTTTGCGCGAGGACGGAATGTGGACGGAGGTCTTCGACCCGAAACAAGCGCGTGAAGACTGGCGAAAACAACCTGAAGAGCTGGCCATTATGGCGCAACTGCCGCAGACACTTGCCGAGCTAGCGCGGCGCGCACGAAATGTCGACACCAACCTCCGCTAATCCGACCTGTCGACATACATGAGCAGCCATTTGTACGGTTGCTCGGCAACCAGCCTGTGAGCGCCATAGGAACTCAAGTCCCTGGCCAAGCTCTTGGCCGTAAACGTTCGAACGTGGTTGGCATGGGGGATGCGGTCTTCGTTGGGCACACCTATGACCAGGCGCCCCCCGGGGGCGACGCAGTGCCATGCCGTATCAAGCATGCGCCCGCCAGTCTCCTTGTCCACATGCTCCAAAACCTCGACCATGACCACGGTATCGAAGGCCGGATCATCGACAGTTAGCGACAGGATATCCCCGGCCTGAAAGGTGAGCTCAGGATAGAGACGCCGGGCAGCATCGACCTTTGCTTTACTGATCTCAATGCCCAATACATCGCCGCCTCGCTCGGCAACTGCGGCGCAAAGGTGCCCACGCCCCGACCCCAATTCCAGGACCCGACCGTGACAGAGAGCCGCGGTGACGGCGTATCGCCGGTTGATGTGCGGGCGGGCCTCGCGGCCCTGATCGGCATACATGACAAGCCAGTAGAACGGCTGCATGTCGAGCGTGTTGGGACGGCCCAGCGGTGCCATCATGCGCTTGAGGGCACGGCGCGAGAAACCGCCCGCACCTTTGGCACCGCCGGCCGCGTCAGCGTTGGGCACGCATAGGATCACGCGGCCCTTCTCACCGACCTTGGCCCAGACAAGCGTCATCAACGCCTGCCGCTGCGCCTCATCAAGATCTTCGAGCGTGTCCGCGACAATCACTGTCCTGCGGCGATCTTCCGACGGGAACGGCGCCTGCCCGGCAAGAACGTCCGACATATCGAGCAAGCGCATCTCCGGCCGGCGCTCATTGAGGATCGCATTGAGCCGCGGCATGCCCGCGCCAATAACCGTTAGCGGGCCATGACATTTGCGCAATATCGCCTTGGCGAGGTCTTGCCAGGCCTGCTCCGACGGCACGGCAATCTGCGAAGCGATGGCGTCGTCTCGCTTCTCCGCCTCCATGATCACGCCGCCGCTGCGGTGCGGTCAGCCGCCAGGCGCTCCGCTCGGCGGACGGCTCTCGCCGCTTTCGCCATGGTGCCGGCTCTTGCCTCGCGCGCGGCCTTGCGCAACTGGCCGAGGGCGCGCCAGGCGCGCCATTCCGCGTCGCTGAGCGGGGCAATCTCGCCATAGCCGGCGCGCAAGGCGTCCAGCAATGCCTCGGCTTGCGCCGATGTTCTGCGGCCCGCCGGCATATCGGCACAAAAGTCGCCGATATCGAGCAAAGCGGGGCCGTAGACCGGTCGGTCGAGGCGGCGGAGACCGACGCGGCCGTCGAGGCTCACCAGGTCATCGGACAACAGCGAGGCGATGATCGGCGCCCGGCGCTCGGGCAAGCCCGCCAGCCGTGCGCGCATCTGGGCCACAAGCGAGCCAACACGCTCTGCCAGAGCAGGCTCATCCACCGCCATCGCTTTTCCAGCCTCATCGATGGCGGATAGCACCTGCTCCAACGTCACCTCTCGGGTGAAGTCCGGTCTCAGCCCGTGCAGCGCGGCCAAGGCCCGGCCGATCGCGGCAGCGAATTCGGCGTCCAGGACGCCTTTCATCCGTTTGCCGGCGACCGGCTCGGCAAGGGTCATCGAGAGCTCGCGCACATAGGCGACGGGCCGCGGCAGAATAGGCGTGGCCGGCTCGCTCCTGGCTGCCTCGTGCAAGGCGCAGAGGCGCTCGAACACCGAGCGCCGCGACGAGGCGCCCTGGACGCCATCGAGGTCTAGTGACCAGCGTTCGCCATCACGACGGCCCTTGAGGCGATAGCGCAATCGCCGCAAGCGTCCGTCCTGTCTGGCATCGCGCGCCTCGACCTGTATCAGCTCGGCACCATAGTGCTCGCTGATCAAAGGGTAGAAGGTCGCCCGCAAGTATCCGGGCTCTGCCGCCCAGTCGACGCTCGGAGCACTGCGGGCCGGAGCGCCGGGCGATACGGCGAAGGGCACGGGTGCCGTCGCCACCTCAAAGACGCGCTCGGCCTCGTCCAGCATATCCTCGGCGGTGGCCTTCCAATCCCCGCGCTGCAAGCGGAACGGCGTGGTCGCCGAGCGCATAAGAGCGGCAGCCTCGAACAGCCTTGCCCGGCGCGGGTGCTCTCCGCTGGCATCGATATAGGCGTCCAGGAAGCGCTCCTGCACCGCCTCGAGAGCGTCGATCCTGCCGCTGATGCGATGGGCGCTCACCCGCAGGGCGCCCATGAAGCGTCCGACATCGCCCATGCGATCGCCCAGCGCCAGATCGTCCAAGTCGATGAGGAGCACGGCATCATCGTCGGCCAGCAGATTGGCGAGGTGGAAATCGCCGTGCACGGGCCCGGTCATGACCAGCCGCGATTCGATCTCGGCGCCGATGCGGTCGCGCAGGCCTTCCGCCCGCGCCGTCAGATCGGGCCGGATGTTAGCGATCAGGCCTGTCCAGCGCTGCAGCGCGCGCTGCTCCACGGCCGCACCCTTGCGCGAGACGAGGGGCAGGTCGGCGCCGTGGACCTCGGCGATAGCCCGCGCCGCCTTGGCAACGAGGTTGGGAAAGGAGGCATCCTTCGCCCGGTCGCCCAACGGCGAGCCGGCGATCTTCTCCTGGAGCGTCAGGTTGAGGTCGCCCAGGAAACACACCGGAGGGGCCATCCGCACCTGGCCCTGCGTGGCGCACCACAGCGCCCAGGCCTTGGCAAACAGCTCGGGCGCCGTCTTACATGACGGGCATTTTCGCAAAGCTCGGTGTGCGAAATCGCGTAGAGGCCGTAGTGCTGTTTCTGGGCGAGAAATAATCGACGCCGCCATTGCCGGGCCACGATAGTTCAGAGTCTGACTCGAGAAGGAATCAATCAAATCAAGGCTTTGCCAGTCGCCTGACAAGTAGGCGGATGCTGGCTATGGGTGCTGTTCAGACTGCAGATATATCCAGGCGTGTTCGATCATCGTTTCGAGCCCGCGAAAATTAGGCTGCCAGCCAAGCTCGGCAACGACAGCGGCATTGCCGGCCACCAGTCCGGCCGGGTCGCCATCCCGGCGCGGCGCCTCGCGGGTTGTTATAGCGCGCCCCGTGACGACACGGGCCGCCTCCACGACTTCGCGAACCGTGTAACCGTCACCACTTCCGAGGTTATAGGTTGCGCCTTCAGCCCCGGCTTCCAGTTTGCCCAAAGCCAGCAAGTGCGCGTCGACCAGGTCCGTGACATGGACGTAGTCGCGCAGGCAACTGCCGTCGCGCGTATCGTAGTCGGTTCCGAAGATGGCTATTTCCGGCCGCTTGCCGGCGGCTGCTTCCAGCACGAGCGGTATCAAATGTGTCTCTGGTTGATGACGCTCGCCGAGGCGCCCCAAGGGGTCGGCGCCGGCGGCATTGAAATACCGTAGAACCATAGCCCGAATGCCTGTCACGGCCGCCGCATCGGCCAGCATCGCCTCGACCGCCAGCTTGGTCCGGCCATAGGGATTGATTGGCGCGACAGGATGATTTTCGTCAATCGGCAGATAAGCCGGCTCGCCGTATACAGCGGCCGTGGAGGAAAAAATGATCTTGTCGACACCGTGGGTCGCCATCGACTGCAATAAGGAAACGCTGCCGCAGACGTTGTTGTTATAGAATTTCAATGGGCCCACAACCGATTCGCCGACCTCGATGCAGCCCGCGAAGTGCAGCACCGCATCGACGTCAAAGCGGGAAAAAACGGCGTCCAACGCGGCCCTGTCCCGGATATTCGCCTCGACGAATGTGCCTGCCAGAACGGCATCACGATGGCCGTTGGACAGATTGTCCAGCGCCACGGTGTTATAGCCGGCCTCATCAAGGGCCAGCACGGCGTGAGAGCCAATGAATCCCGCACCGCCGGTTACAAGGACTGTCCTCATGAAATGGCCATGCTATTACCAATAAACACCAGATTGCACTTATCAGAACCCATGGACCCATTCTTCTATGTCCGATTGACACGATCGTCCACGCTAAGATCAGCCCTCATCGACGTGGTCCGCGCCCTACGATCGGGAAACTGACGACCGAAGCCCCGGGAAACTGTCAACAAGCTGCACCACGTAGGGGTTCTGGTTGGCCGAGGCTGGCCGCGCATAGATGCAATCCGGGAGGGCGGCACCACAGCGCAGCGGCAGGAGTCTGACAACCTTTCACATCAGCGGTCGACCTTTAGCAGCCCGTTGACGAAGTTTGGTCTGGAAGCGTGCTGCGCTGTTTGATTCTCTGGGTCTGCGATTTGATCGGAGGTCTGGGCGATGTCAATGGGGCGGCAAGGGGATCGGCAGGGTGATCTTCTGGTGAGCTGGTCGGAGCTGCCGTGCTCGCCAAGTCATGTGCCTGCACGAACGCCCGCGTCCGGCGCTGTACACGACCGTTTAGTAGAGAAATCGCCCCACCGAAAAAGCTAACCCATTGAAAAAGTTGGTACGCCCAGGGGGAATCGAACCCCCGTTTCCGGCGTGAGAGGCCGGTGTCCTAAACCGCTAGACGATGGGCGCGTGAGCGGGTTGAAGGCCCTTACATAGCGGCCAGCGGACGGCGGGGCAAGAGCCTCGGACTTGATGCAACGCCGCGTATGCTATATTTCTAAGGATTGGCATCGCAGAAGCGGTGCGCATGGCAGAAGCTAGAGAATATGGCAGCAGTCGCCGCAGAACTGCCGGTCGCGCATACCATACCGGAAGGCTTCGTCGTCTTCGAGGGCGGGCGGAGCGTGGTCACGCGCACGCTGGGCGACCAGCCGGAATTCGATCTTCTGCGCTTCCCCCGCCGGACCTGGCTCGAAACCAATTACGAGCTCCGCTACCATGTCTATGCGAGCCCGGAAGAGCGCACCTCGATCCCGGCGCAATCCGCGCTCGAAGCCATCGCCAAGAGCGGCATTCGCCGGCCCTTCAAGGTCGTTCGCGGCAAGGACAGCAATCTCAGCGAGAGAGCCACCGTGGTTGGCGACGGCCGTCTGATCGCTGCGCCCGACCTGCCGCAAGTCAGCGAATCCGAGACCAAGGCACTGGTGGAGACCGCCGGCTTCGACCCGGATATCGGCTCGGTGTCGCTGACGCGCGAGGAGATCAACGCCCTGTTGCACCCGGACGACGAAGGCGGCGACGGCGAGGCCTGAACCTTATCTCAGGCGCGCGAGCACAAAGGCGCCGATCGCGAGGCCGGCGGCCAGGCCGCCGAGATGGGCCTGCCAGCCGATACGCAGCTCGCCGATCATGGCCACGTCGCCAAGCAGCGCCAAGAGCACGTTGATGCCGATCAGGAAGGCGAGCAGGCTGAAGCCGGTGCGCCGGCCGCGCTCGTCGCCGAGGCGCAGCATCAGCAGTGCCGCGGCCCCGGCAACGGCATGCACCGCATCGCTGGCGCCGACCAGATAGGCCGGCGCATCACCGCTCAAGACGACCATGGCAAGCCCGCCGGCGATGGCGCCCGACAGCGCCAGCATGATCAGCACACGGCCGCCGAGGTTGCGCTCGACCGCCGTGCCGAAAGCCAGCAGCATACCCGTGTTGACCCCGAAATGAGCAAAGCCCGCATGCAGCAGCGCGTGGCCCGGCAAGGCCGCCAGCAGCACGGGGTCGAGGTTGCCACCCGGGGCGAACTGGGCGCGAAAGGCCTGGACGTCGAGCGCCAGCCTGCCGCCGGTTGTGCCCGGCCAGATCCCCAGCCAAAGGCTCAGCAGATAACAGACGAGCAGCAGCAGGCAGAGCCTGAGCGTGACCGGCGGCACATTGAAGACGGGCTCGCTCATGCGGCGGCGGAGGCGCAGGCCAGCAAATGCTCGATGTCCGCCAGCTCGATGCAATGGGGCACGACCATGCGTGCGACCAGGCCGTCCTCGCCGGGCCAGCGGTGGAACTCGATGCCCGCCGCCGCCAGAGCGTCGGCCAGCGGCTCGGGCAGAGTGACGAAGACCTCGTTGGCCTCGACCGGGTGGGCCAGGCGCACGCCCGGCAGCGCCGCCAGGCCTTCGCCGAGGCGCGTCGCGCCGGCATTGGCGCGGCCCGCCAGGCGCAGCCAGAGGCCGTCTTCGACGTAGGCCAGCAATTGCGCCGAGAGGAAGCGCATCTTGCTCAACAGGTGGCCGCCACGCATGCGCCGCCGCCGCAGCGACTCATGCGGCGGGCGTTGCGAGGGGGGGCGGAAATCGACCACCGCCTCGGCCATCATGGCGCCGTTCTTGGTGGCGCCGAACGACAGCATGGTGACGCCCGCGCGCCAGCTGAGATCGGCGGGCGAGCAACTGAGCGTGGCCAGCGCGTTGGCAAAGCGCGCGCCGTCCATATGCACCGCCATGCCGGCTTCTCTTGCGATGGCCGCGAGCTCCGCCACCGCCGCCGGCCCATAGACCGTGCCGGCCTCGCTGGCATTGGTCAGGCTGAGCACGACAGGCGCCGATTCGTGCTCCCCGTGATAGCCCGTGGCAGCCAAGATTCCGCTGACGGTTTGCGGCGCGATACGGCCGTGCTCGGCGGGCAACCCCACCAGCTTGGCGCCTCCGCTGTAGAACTCGGGCGCGCCGCATTCGCTGGCATTGATATGCGATTCCTCGAAGCAGTAGACCGCGCCGTAGGGTGGCGTCAGCTCACCGAGACAAAGCGCGTTGGCGGCGGTGCCCGTGGCCACCGGATAGACCGTGAGATCGGTTTCGAACAGCTCGCAAAAGCGCGCCTGCAAGTCGGCGGTGTAGCGATCGGCGCCATAGGAATGGGCGCTGTCGCGGTTGGCGCACGCAAGCGCCTCGAGGATCTCCGGCGCGGCCGGCGACTCGTTGTCGGAGCGGAAGTTCACGAGGCGGTCTCCAGGGACAAGGGAAAGGGGAAGAAGGCGCCGTCCGTCAGGCGGTGTGCGGTGGTCTCGACGGCGCGGCCGTCGCGCAGCGCGACGATGAGCCAGATCAGCTCGGGTTGCCAGGCCCGGTCGAGATCGCGTGGCGAGGGCTCGGCCGAGCCGTCGGGATGTGAGTGATAGACCCCCAGCATGCTCTCATCGCCCTGGCGCAGGCGCTTGTAGAGGCTGAGCAGAAGATGCGGATCGACCTCGAAAGCGCAGCGCCGGGATTCGGCGACATTGGCACTGGCGTGAACCTCGCTGACGCGGGCTGCGGCCCCCGTCCAGCGGCCGACCAGCAGGCCGCAGGCCTCCTCCGGATAGGCCGCCTCGCAGGCCGCCTCGATGCGGCGCAAGTGAGATGCCGCCATATGCATCACGGCCTGAGCACCAGCGTCGTCTCGACCGCGCCGCTGCGCAGGTTCACGACCATGATCTGGGCCCCGTCAGGCGTTTCCAGACGCAACACCAGGCGCTGGCCGTTCGGCACCACCTCGAGCAGTGTCGCGCCGGCAGGGATCGCCACTTCGAGTCGTTGCGGCTCTGCCCCGTTGTCGTCGCGGTCCTGGATACGGTTGAACACCGTCACCACGATGACCGTGACGCCGATGACGATGAGCACGCCCATGCCGATCACCAGGGCTTTCAGAGCCTGTATATTCATCGGACCTGTCCTAACCCGGTACGGCAATGACTGATCGCGACAGCCACCAAAGCACGGTTCCCGCCGGCGCGCCACGCCAGCGCCTGGACCGCTATCTGGCCGACAGCCTGCCGGAGCTGTCGCGCAGCCGTATCAAGGCCCTGATCCTCGGCGGCCATGCGTCTGTCGACGCCACGGCGGCGGCGGACCCGGCGCGAACGCTGCGCCCGGGCCAGCAGGTGACGCTGATCGTGCCGCCTGCGGCCCCGGCCGAGCCCATGGCCCAGGCCATGCCGCTCGACGTGGTCTACGAGGACGAGGCGCTGATCGTCATCGACAAGCCCGCCGGACTGGTCGTCCATCCGGCGGCGGGCAACCCGGACCGCACCTTGGTCAACGCCCTGCTGGCCCATTGCGGTGACTCCCTTTCCGGCATCGGCGGCGTGCGCCGCCCCGGCATCGTGCACCGCTTGGACAAAGAGACCAGCGGCCTGATGCTCGCAGCCAAGACCGATGCGGCCCATCATGCCCTGGCGGCCCAGTTCGCCGCCCACAGCATCGCCCGCGCCTACGCCGCGGTGGTCTGGGGCAGCCCGCAGCCGCGCCAGGGCTCGGTGAGCGGCAATATCGGCCGCGATCCGCGCAACCGCAAGCGCATGACGGTGGTGGCCAAGGGCGGCAAGCCGGCGCGGACCCACTACCGGGTACGTCAGGTCCTCGGCGAGGGCCTGGCAAGCCTGCTGCGCTGCCGCCTCGAGACCGGGCGAACCCACCAGATCCGCGTCCATATGCGCGAGATCGGCTGCCCCCTGGTCGGCGATCCGGTCTATGGCCGGGGCCGCAAAGGCGCGCCAAAAGGCCTGCCCGAGGCGGCAATCGCCTTTCCGCGCCAGGCGTTGCATGCCTATTTCCTCGGGTTCACGCATCCGTTATCGCTCCGCCCCTTGTATTTTGAATCCGATTTCCCCAATGATATCAAATGTTTGTTGGATTCGTTCGGAAAGCCGGAGGAAAAGCCTTAATTTTGCCCCGTTTCGCACAAATTCTCGTCGCACCGGGTCGCTTCAGTGGCAACCGTAATCCGATGCCCCATATAGCACTCCATGATACAGAGTGCTAAGGGCGCGGAACAGACCGCAACAGCGCCGGAGGTAAGCACGCCATGGTCGCCATGAAGCTCCCAACGGTCTCTTCGGAAGGTGGGTTGTCCCGCTATCTCGAGGAAATTCGCCGTTTCCCCATGCTCAGCCACGAGGAAGAGTACATGCTCGCCCGGCGCTGGCACGAGCATGACGACATTGACGCCGCGCACAAGCTGGTGACCAGCCACCTGCGCCTGGTGGCGAAGATCGCCATGGGCTATCGCGGCTACGGCCTGCCGGTCAGCGAGCTGATCTCCGAAGGCAATGTCGGCATGATGCAGGCGGCCAAGCGCTTCGACCCGGACCGTGGCTTCCGCCTTGCCACCTACGCCATGTGGTGGATCCGCGCCTCCATCCAGGAATATATCTTGCACTCGTGGTCGCTGGTCAAAATGGGCACCACGGCGGCGCAAAAAAAGCTCTTCTTCAATCTGCGCAAGCTCAAGGGGCAATTGCAGGCGATCGACGACGGCGACCTGCCGCACGAGACGGTGAGCGAGATCGCGCGGCGGCTGTCGGTGCCCGAGGCCGAGGTGGTCAGCATGAACCGCCGCATGGCGAGCGCCGACCATTCGCTCAACGCGCCGCTCAAGGTCGATGGCGACGGCGAGTGGATCGACTGGCTGGTCGACAAGGAAGAAGACCAGGAAACCCGCTACGCCGCGGACGAGGAGCTGGAACAACGCCGCGCCATGCTGGCTGAGGCGATGGGGGCGCTAAACGACCGCGAGCGCCACATCTTCACCGCCCGGCGCCTCAGCGAAGACCCGCAGACCCTGGAACAGCTCAGCCAAGTCTACGGCGTCAGCCGCGAGCGCGTGCGCCAGATCGAGGTGCGCGCCTTCGAAAAGGTGCAAAAAGCGATCCGCGACAGCGTCGCCCAACAAGCCGAAGCCCGCGCCGAGGTGCTGGCGGAGGTTTGAGCAAGACGTTCCCTCGGCGCCCCCAATTGGTATAAGGAAGGCGCCATGCGGAACATGACCATCATAGCCGTGGCCGCAGCCATGCTGAGCACGGCGCAGGCGGACGGACATTTGACGGAGCGCCAGATGCGCGAGCTGGTGGCCTTCGGCATCAATGCCGGCATCGGCTTCGCGGTGCGCCCGGAACACATCGAGACGCCCGACAGCATGGAATCGGTTTACCGGACGGTGGCCAGTGCGCTGGGCGTCATCGGCCAGCGCTGCGCCGAGGTGATCCATATCGAGCCGCCCGAGAGCGGCAGCTTCTACAACGTGGTCTGCCGCATCCGGCCCGACAGCGAGGTGACGGCCACCTACATCGTCAACACCGTCGCCGCCATGGCCAAGAAACGCTGATTCTGCTCAGCATATAATCGGCAACAGTTACCGATTATTTCGGAGTTTTCAGTGTATTTACAATAGTTTATAAAATTCATTCGTTAACGGCATGTATTGGGGCAACTGTTAAGCTACTGAAAATATCAGGAAAGTGCGAAAATAATAGGCAACTGTCACCAATTGTGGAACTCAGGCGTGCCCGGCCTCGCCGGAGAGCAGGGCCAGGTCGATGCCGACTTTTGCCACGGCGCTTTGCCATTTGCTGTCGTGGTCGCGGCCGAAGACGAGGTCGTGGTCGGCGTCCACGTGCAGCCAGCCGTTTTGCTGGATCTCGTCGTCGAGCTGACCCGGCGCCCAGCCGGCATAGCCGAGCGCCAGCATGGCCCTGTCCGGACCGCCACCATGAGCGATCGAGCGCAGCACGTCGATGGTCGAGGTCATGGCGAAATCGTCGGTGAC
>CAZVDW010000075.1:0-6344 GCA_964625645.1 uncultured Rhodospirillaceae bacterium | reverse complement strand
AGGCGGAACAGGGCCGTCGGCGCATTGCCGATGGCGACCACGGCGCCGCCCAGGCGCTCGGCCCAAAGATCGACTGCCGCGGCCGAGCGCGTGGTTCCTTTCGCTTTGGCCTCGTCGAGGGTGCAGATCACGGCATTCTCTGCCGGCAGGCGGCTGCGGATAATGCCATCCGCCGTCATGCGGCTGTCGCTGAAGACGGGCGCGCCGGCCTTGAGCGCGTCGCGGGCGGCTTCGGCAGGCTCGCCGGCAAAAGCGAGATCCGCTGCCACATCCGTCATGCCGCAGGCGTGCACGATGCGCACCGCCACCTCGGCCAAGGCCGGCGGCAAGCCGTCGAGCGGCGTCTCGGCACGGATGATGGCGAAGGAGCGGCGATAGATCTCCTCCGGGTCGCGCAGCCAGTCGCCAAGCCCGCTCATTTCATGCTCTTCGGCCCCAGGGGATGGGCAGCGTGCGGGTAGACATGGTGATGGTGATCGTGGTCGTGGCTATGGGGCTTCGCGTCGCCCGTGCCGATGCCCTCGACATGATGGTGGTGGCTTTCCTGAACCATGCCCACTTCGTCCTCGAAGCCCAGCATCTTTTCGCGATACTTGCAGAGCTTACAGTTCATGGCGTTGCTCTTGTCGAGGATCTCGCGCACCCGCTCGGCGAAAGTATCGAGCACCAGCGGGTGGTCGTTGAGGTATGACGCCTTGAGGAACTCGATGTCCGGGTGCCGCGCCGCCACCACGTCGGTGTAGTGGTAGATGCGCTTGACCAGGATGCCGGTGAAGAGGAAGTAGGGAAAGACCACGATGCGGCGATAGCCGAGCCTGGCGACATGCTCCAGCCCCGGCTCGACGAGGGGGAAGGTGACGCCGGAATAGGCGGTCTCGCCCCAGCCCAGGCCGAGGCCTTCCCAGATCAGGCGCATGACCTTGGCGACATTGCTGTTGGCGTCCGGGTCGGAGGCGCCGCGCCCGACCACCACCAGTGCCGTGTCCTCGCGCGCGATATGGTCGCCGGCGGCCACCAGGGCTTCCTCGACGCGGGCGCCGGCGGCGCGGATCAGCTTGAGGTCGATACCAAGCTCGCGACCATAGTCGATGGTCAGCTCCGGGTGCTCGGCGCCATAGGCTGCGAGCACGGAGGGAATGTCGTTCTTGGCGTGGCCGGCGGCAAACAGCATGCCGGGCACGGCGAGGATGCGCGTATTGCCGCGTTCGCGCAGCGCGTCGAGGCCTGTGCGGATGATCGGCGTGGCGAATTCGAGAAAACCCGAATCGACATCGTATTCCGGCAGGCGCTCGGCGATGCCGCGGGCGACGGCGGCAAACTCGTGCACGGCGTCCTCGTCGCGGCTGCCATGGCCACAGACCATCACGCCGGTGCTCATGAGTTGACCATGCCCGGAACGGGCTCCATGCTCGCGCCATGTGGGCGCCGGGCCTTTCCGAATTCTCTCATGCGGCTCCTCCGCTGGTGTTGCTGCTGGCGCTTGCGCTGGACTGGCTGACTGGCGACCCGGCGCCGCTCTATCGCCGAATTCCCCACCCCGTGGCGGCCATCGGTGCCCTTATCGCCGGCCTTGACGCGCGTTTCAACCATGGCTCGGCTTGGGCCGGCGCTTTGGTGGCGATTTTCGTCGTGGCGCTCTGCGCCGGCATAGGCTGGGCGCTGGCCTGGGGCTTGCGTGCCTTGCCCGGCGGCTGGGCGGCGGAAGCGCTGGTCGCCAGCAGCCTGTTGGGCTATCGCGGCCTGCACGATGCCACGCGTGCCGTGGCGCTCGGGCTCGGCGAAAGCCTGGCGGCGGGCCGCGCGGCGGTCGGCCATATCGTCGGCCGCGATCCGGCCAGTCTCGATGAAGCGGGCGTGGCGCGCGCGGCCATCGAATCGAGCGCCGAGAACCTCAGCGACGGCGTCGTCGCGCCGCTTTTCTGGTATCTGCTGCTCGGCCTGCCGGGCATGCTCGCCTACAAGGCCATCAACACCCTCGACAGCATGATCGGCCACCGCACGCCGCGCCACGAGGCCTTCGGCGGCTTTGCCGCCCGCCTCGACGACCTGGCCAATTGGCCGGCGGCGCGGCTTAGCGGCTTCGTGCTGTGTCTGGTCGGCGGCGGCTGGCGCGTGATGTGGCGCGATGCCGGCAAGACCGTCTCGCCCAATGCCGGCTGGCCCGAAGCGGCCATGGCCGGCGCGCTGGGCGTGGCGCTGGCCGGTCCGCGCCGCTATGCCGAGACCATGGTGGACGCGCCCTGGCTCGGCGATGGCCGCCGCACCGCTACGTCCGCCGACATCCATGCGGCCCTGCGGCTTTATCGCGCCGCCGGCCTGGCGATCGCCATCGTGCTCGGCCTGCTTGCCCTCAGCTGACACGGGCGACCTCCAAGAGCCGGTCCACCGCCAAATGGCTTTCCATATGCGTGGCGAGGGCATCGAGGGTCTCGTCCACGGCCGCCTCGTAGGCGACGTCGCTGGCGTCGCGGCGCCTGAGGGAATCGAGGAAGGCGTGGCGAAAGCCGTCATCGGCGAACAGGCCGTGCAAATAGCAGCCGCGCACGCGCCCGTCGGCGGAAACGGCGCCGTCCGGCCCGCTGTCGAGTCTGAGCATCGGCGCGGCATCGACGCCGCTGACGCCGACATGCATGTGATAACCGCGCACGCTCTCGCCGCTGGCGATGTCGCTGCCCTCTGCCTCGGCGAGGGTCTTGGCGCCTGCCAAGGTGGTCTCCACGGGCAGCAGGCCGAGGCCCGCCGCATCGCCTGGCGCCCCTTCGATGCCGTCAGGATCGGCAAGCCGTTGTCCGAGCATCTGATAGCCACCGCAGATGCCGAGCACGGCACCGCCGCGGCGATGGTGGGCGAGGATATCGATGTCCCAGCCCTCGCCCCGGAGGGCCGCGAGGTCGGACAGCGTCGCCTTGGAGCCAGGCAATATGATCAGGTCGGCGTTGGCCGGCAGCGGTGTGCCGGCGCGTACCAGATCGAGGGTCACGTCGGGCTCGGCACGCAGCGGGTCGAGATCGTCGAAATTGGCGATATGGGGCAGTATCGGCACAGCTATGCGGATGCCTTCACCGGATGTGCTCGGGCCAAGCGCCACGGCATCCTCGGCCGGCAGGCGGGCGGCATCGGGGAAGTGGGGCAGCACGCCGAAGCTTTCCAACCCCGTGCGCTCGGCGATTACGGCCAGGCCGCCGTCGAACAGGCGGATGTCGCCGCGGAACCTGTTGACGATGGTGCCGGCGAGGCAGGCGCGGTCGCCGGCGTCGAGCAATTCCCAGGTACCGACGAGCTGGGCGATGACGCCGCCGCGGTCGATATCGCCGACCAGCACCACGGGCACGCCGGCTGCCGTGGCAAAGCCCATATTGGCGATGTCGCCGGCGCGCAAATTGACTTCGGCCGGGCTGCCGGCGCCCTCGACGACGATCAGCTCGGCATCCTCGCCGAGGCGCGCGAAGCTTTCCAGCACCGCATTCAGCAGCCCGGGCTTGAGCGTCTGGTAATCGGCGGCGCGGGCAGTGCCGCGGACCTCGCCGCAGACCACGAGCTGGGCGCCGATATCGCTTTGCGGCTTGAGCAACACCGGGTTCATGTCGCGGCTCGGCGCCACACCGCAGGCGCGCGCCTGTAAGGCCTGGGCGCGGCCGATCTCGCCGCCATCCGCTGTGACCGCGGCATTGTTCGACATGTTCTGGGGCTTGAACGGGCGCACGGCGATACCGCGACGGGCGGCGGCCCGGCACAGCCCGGCCACCAGCAGCGACTTGCCGACATTCGAGCCCGTGCCCTGGAGCATGATCGCTGCGCTCAAAACTCGATGCCTTTCTGAGCCTTCACGCCCGAGCGGAAGGGGTGCTTGACCTGGGTCATCTCGGTGACCAGATCGGCCGCCTCGATCAGCTCGTCCTTGGCGTTGCGGCCGGTGACGACGACGTGCAGCATCTCCGGCTTGTTCGAGAGAAATTCCACTACCTCGTCGAGGGGCAGGGATTCGTAGCGCAACACGATATTGAGCTCGTCGAGCACCACGAGATCGAACTCGCCGCTCGAGATCATCTCCTTCGATGCCTCCCAGGCTTTCTCCGCCGCGGCGATGTCACGCTCGCGGTCCTGGGTGTCCCAGGTGAAGCCTTCGCCCATGGCGCGGATGGTGACGAGATCGGAATAGCGTTCCAGCACGCTGCGCTCGCCGGTCTCCCACTTGCCCTTGACGAACTGCACGATGCCGACGCGCATGCCATGCCCGAGAGCCCGCATGACCAGCCCGAAGGCGGCCGTGGACTTGCCCTTGCCCTTGCCCGTGTGGACGATCAACAGGCCCTTCTCGATGGTCTTCGTGGCCAGCATCTTCTCGCGCGCGGCCTTCTTCTTGGCCGCCTTTTCGTTGGCGCGGGCGAAATCGTCGTCGCTCATCTCGCAATCTCCTCGAGCCTTTGGCCCGTATCGTTGGCGCGTGGCTGCCAGAGGCCGCGCGCTTGTGCTTCCAAAAGCCGCTCCGCCATTTCGCGCGCGGCGGCCGGATTGGCATCCAGCAGGAACTCGCGCACAGCGTCGTCTTCGAGATAAGCCTCGTAGACCGCGTCGAAATGGTGATCTGCGACCGCATGGGCCGTGGCGGCGAAGGCGAAAAGATAATCGACCGTCGCCGCCATCTCGAAGGCGCCCTTGTAGCCATGACGCATGACCCCGGCGATCCATTTGGGGTTGACCACGCGCGCGCGTACGATGCGCGCGATCTCTTCTTCCAAGGTGCGGATGCGTGGCGATTCGGGCCGCGAATGGTCGTTGTGATAGACCGCAGGGGCGCTGCCGCTGAGGTGGCGCACGGCCGCGGCCATGCCGCCCTCGAACTGATAGTAATCGTCGGAATCGAGCAGGTCGTGCTCGCGGTTGTCCTGGTTCTGCACCACGCCCTGGACACCGCGCAAGCGCGTCTCGAAGAGGCCGTGGCGCGCCTCGCCCTTGGCGTTCGCGCCATAGGCATAGCCGCCCCAGGCGAGGTAGGCGCGGGCGAGATCGGCATCGCTCTGCCAGCCCTTCTCGTCGATCAGCGCTTGCAGGCCGGCGCCGTAAGCGCCCGGCTTGGCGCCGAAGATGCGGTGGCCGGCGCGCGCCGTTGCCTCGTCCTCGCTCAAGCCCTTGGCACGCAAATCATCGCGCTCGGCGCGGGCGCGTGCCGCCAGCGGATTGTCGCGCTCGGGCTCGTCGAGGGCCGCCACCGCGCGCACGGCGGAATCGAGCAGGGCGATCTGGGCCGGGAAGGCGTCGCGGAAAAAGCCCGAGATGCGGAACACCACATCGACGCGCGGCCGATCGAGCACGCTTACCGGCAGGATCTCGAAGCCGGTGACGCGCCGCGAGGCCGTATCCCAGCTCGGCTGCACGCCGAGCAATGCCAGGGCCTGGGCGATATCGTCGCCGCCCGTGCGCATGTTGGCCGTGCCCCAGGCGCTGATCGCCAGGCTGGTGGGCCAGGCGCCGTGGTCCTGGCGGTAGCGGTCGAGCAAGAGGCCGGCGGATTTCCAGCCCAGCCGCCAGGCCGTCGGCGTCGGTACCATGCGGGTGTCGATGGAATAGAAGTTGCGCCCGGTCGGCAGCACGTCGAGGCGCCCGCGCGTCGGCGCGCCCGAGGGGCCGGGGGCGACGAAGCACCCGTCGAGGCCGGCCAGCAGCGCCGCGGTCTCGGCCTTGCCGCTGGCGAGGACGGCGGGGCGGATGCGGCTCTCGATCTCATCGAGCACCGCGATGCTGGCCTGCCAGGCGGCATCGGCGGCCTGCTCGCCGGCGACGAGTGCCCGCGCCAATTCTTCGATACGTTCCACCGCATCGCCGTGGCTGCGCCAGGTTCCGTCGCCCAACGCAACGGGTTTCGGCCCGGTCCATGGGTCGGCCATGACGCAGTCGAGGGGGTCGAAGCCCAAGTCGAGGTCGCCCGCCAGGGCGCGCATCAGCGAGGCCTCGCCCGGCGCCTCGCCCCGCGGCAGTCTCGCCAGCGCCACCAGCAGGTCGGTGAGCTGGTCGCCCTCGGGCGCGCTGCCCAAAATGTGCAGGCCGTCGCGGATCTGCATTTCTTTGAGCTCGCATAAATGGTTGTCGAGCTTGGCGAGCGCGGTGTCGTCATCGTCGCCCGCAAAGCCGCAGTCCTTGTCGAGGCCGAGCTGACGGCTGAGGTCGAGGATATCGTCGCGCAGCAGGGCGAGGCGCCGCGGATCGACGCCCGCGGCCTCGTAATACTCATCCACTAGGCTTTCGAGGTCGGCGAGCGGGCCGTAGCTCTCGGCCCGCGTCAGCGGCGGCGTCAGGTGATCGACTATAACGGCTTGCGCGCGGCGCTTGGCCTGCGTGCCCTCGCC
>CAZVDW010000074.1:0-4997 GCA_964625645.1 uncultured Rhodospirillaceae bacterium | reverse complement strand
TGATCGGATAAGCGTCGGACATGGCGGATCAGCCCTGGAAAGCGATTTTGAGCACGGAAAAGATGCCGATGGCGCCGAGCAGGATGCAGCCGAAGCCTGTCAGCAGCAGCGCGGCATGCTTGGCGAAGGCGCCATGCACGTAATCCTCGATCACCACCTCGAGCCCGAGCTTGAGGTGAACGAAGGTGGCGAACAGCAGCAGCACCACCAGCACCGCCACCAGGGGCCGCGACAGCCAGGCGACGACGGCTGCGTGATCGGCACCGGCGAGCTGGGCCAGCGAAGCCGTGAACCAGAGCAGCAGCGGCACCAGCGCGATCGCCGTGACCCGCTGCAGCCACCAGTGCTGCACGCCCTCCTTGGCGGCGCCGAGGCCGCGGGCGCGGGCCAGCCGGCTCATGATCCCCCCCGCGAGGCATAGCCGATGATGAAGGCAAGCAGGGTCAGCGCGCCGGAGGCGACGACCACCGTCCAGCCACTGCGGTAGAGCGCGGCGAGCTCGTAGCCGACGCCGGCATCCCAGAACAGATGCCGGATGCCGTTGCAGAGGTGGTAGAAGAGCGCCCAGGTCCAGCCCAGCAACAGCACGCGGCCGATGACGGAGCCGATGAAGGCCTGGGCGCTGGCGTAGTCCTGCACGCCGGCCGCCGCGGCGGCCAGCCACCAGACCAGCAACAGGGTGCCGAGCCCGAGCCCGGCCCCGGTCATGCGGTGCAGGATCGAGAGCACCGAGGTAAGCTGCGGTCGATAGACTTGCAGGTGCGGCGACAGTGGCCGCTCAGCTTGGCTCATCTACTGCTCCCCTGGGCAGATGCGAGACCTAAGTGACCTAGACCCTGGATTCGCCCAAGTCAACCGCGCGGCGCGAGCACGGTGGTGTCGAGGTCGAGGACAATGTCGTCCTCGGGGAAATCCGCGCAAGGCCGGTTGCGCGTTGCCACAAGACGCAGGCGCAAGCTGCCGAGGTCGTCGCGGCCAGGCAGGGCGTCCTTCGCCAGCACCTCCGACCAGGCGTGGATGGTGTCGCCCGCAAAGGCCGGTGCGGCGTGGCGGCCGCCATTCAGCGCCACCGGCCAGAAGGCATTGGCGAGGCCGTTGAAGCTCAAGGCCCGGGCCAGGCTTATGACATGGCCGCCGTAGATCAGCCGCTTGCCGAAGCGCGTGCCGGCGGCGTAATGGGCGTCGTAATGGGGCCGCGCCGTGTTCTGGTAGAGCCGCGTCGCCAGCTGCTGCTCGGCTTCCTCGATGGTGATGCCGGCGCGGTGGTCGATGCGCTCGCCGACGGCGTAGTCCTCCCAGCGGTGTGGCTCGCCGGCGGCGGCGAAGTCGTAGGCCGCCATATCGAGGCTCGGTGCCGGCAGGTCGGCCACGGCGACGTGGTCGGCGAGGTCAGGCACCACCGGCTCCGGTGCCGGTGAGGCCGGGTCGCGCTTGGCTACCATCACCCAGCGGGCGAAGGTCATGACGGTCTCGCCGTCCTGATTCTCACCGCGCGTGCGTACGTAAACGACCCCGGTCTTGCCGTTGGAATTCTCCTTGACGCCGATTACGGTCGAGGATGCCGACAACGTATCGCCGGGATAGACGGGCGCCAGGAAGCGACCCTCGGCATAGCCGAGATTGGCGACGGCGTTGAGCGAGACATCGGGCACCGACTTGCCGAACACTACGTGGAAGGCGAGCCAGGGATCGACCGGCGCGCGCGGCAATCCCAGTCCTTGCGCGAAGCTGTCGGCCGAGGTGACGGCGAAGCGCGAGCCGCACAGCGCCGTATAGAGCGCCACGTCGCCCGTGGTCACGGTGCGCGGCGTGGCGTGCGCGATCTCCTGGCCGAGGGCGAAGTCCTCGAAGAAGTTGCCGGCCCAACTTTTCGTGTTCATGCCGTTGCCTCGCTCGCCGCGATCCGCTCAGCCAGCGCCACCGTGCGCCCGGCCGCCGCCACGTGCAGGTTCTCGATCAGCTTGCCGTCGACCAGCACCACGCCCTTGCCGGCGGCCTCGGCCGCGGCATGGGCGGCAATGATGCGCCTGGCCCAGGTCACTGCGTCCTCGTCAGGCGCGAAGGCGGCGTTGGCGGCGGCGATGGTCGTGGGGTGGATCAGGGTCTTGCCGTCGAAGCCGAGCTCGGCGCCCTGGCGGCAAGCGGCGGCGAAGCCCTCATCATCGGCGAGGTCGAGAGTGACACCGTCGAGAATGGCCAACCCGTAGGCGCGCGCGGCCAGGATGCACTGGGAGAGCGCCGTCAGCATGGGCAGGCGCATGGCCGTGTGTGCCGCATGCAGATCCTCGGCGAGGTCCGAGGTGCCCATGACCAACGCCGCCAGCCGCGGGCTGGCGGCGGCGATCGAGGCGGCTTCGAGGATCGCCCGCGGCGTCTCCATCATGACCCAGACGGCAAGGCTCTCGGGCGCGCCCGCCTCATCGAGCACGGCCAGAGCCTGGCGCACGCCATCGGCGCTCTCGATCTTGGGCAGCAGAACGGCATCCGCCCCGGCCGTCGCCAAAGCCGCCAGATCCTCGCGCCCCCACGGCGTCGGAAGCGCATTGGCGCGGACCACCACCTCGCGCCCGCCATAGCCGCCTTGCGTGAGGGCCGCCACGATTTGCTCCCGCGCCATGGCCTTGGCATGCGGCGCCACGGCATCTTCGAGGTCCATGATGACGGCATCGCAGGCCAGTCCGCGCGCCTTCTCCAGCGCCCGCGCATTGGCGCCGGGCATATACAGGACACTGCGGCGCGGCCGCGCGGTTGCTGGCATCTGACCCCTCCAGGAAACGAGCTTGCCAGCCTAGTCGCGGCGCCGTCCGCCGGCAAGGCGCGGGAAGGTTGCCACCGATGCCGACCACAATCCTTCGCGCGCCGGGGGATTGCGCTCGAAAGCGCCGTGACAGGTCACCACTGCAAAGGACGTATCGCCTTGAGCAGAATTGGAAAAGAGACCGAAACCCAGGCCTCGGGGCGCATGTAGGAGCAAAATGAGCCCCGTCTTTACCACCCTGAGTTCTCGAGGCGGGAGCCACCCAAAATCAGGCTGCCGTCTGCCTTGTCGCTGTCAACCGACCCGGTCCGAGCGCGCTCAGATCGGCCGACATTGACCCTGGCTGCGTGAATACGCCGCCAAGTGCCATATCTGGGCTCACATCCACCGGATTCGCGAAATCGCCGGCTTCCCAAGATTTCGGGCTTATTGATATCTCAGTTGTAATAGCGTACTATCTAATCCAAGTATCAGGCCCTGATAGAGCGTTTGTACGCGGCCAAGACCCACAAAAGGCACCCGGATATACCAACCGCACAACAAGATTCGACTCCGGAACACCGGTCAAGCGCTGCAAGATTACTGCGTTAATGCCTAACCTTGTCAATGCCTAACCTTGTCAAGTTACGACGGCGGCCAGATTTGGAAGAGCGCCGGCAATTAGGGGTCCGATTAACGCAACAATGATCTTAAATATATCCAGGGGCTTGGTTTCCAGGCCTTCTTCGCGTTTAACGATATCAACCTGTGCAGCAGATATCCATGTCGAGGGCTGCGTTTCCAAGTGTTCACTCTGATTAATCACATTCAGTGCGATGTCGTTGGCCCTGCGCGATTGAATGTAAGATATTGGCAGGGCGTAGGCAGCCAACACCAGACTGTATTCTATACCTGTAAAACTTGTATACGCTCTCGCAAGCGCAACATATTGGGAAAAATTCAATGCTGCTGGTTCTGAAGCCAAGAGAAAGGCGGGATAATTTGCCCAGCTCTTAAAATATAGCACACTAATAATTAAAAAAACTGCACTTATTATTATGTAAACTCTCAAACGTTTTGATTGAAGCACCAAATTTTGCTTATCGTCCATTCCTGGTAGCTTAGAGAGACAAGAAATAGAACCGGATATCAAAGCCGCTATAGTCAACAAAATTGCAATGTGGCTAACTTTAACTAATGTATTATAAGCATCCTCGCTCCAATATCCTGGTTTCTTTATATTTCCCACCAATTGAAATAACTGGTCGAATATTTCCTTTCCCAGTCGCCCTCGAGGCTCCATGACCTCATGGCTGGTCGAAATCGCCAGGAAGGCTGCGCCCGCAATAACCACCAAGCCAAAGGCCAAATATAGCGTATACCTCGCAGGACCTCTGACATAGGTTCCAATATCAATACCGAGTTTGACCAGCACGGCAACAGCACCCAGCAATACCAGAAACAACATACTAAGCATGTGTAGGCGTGCCGCTGCCTCACCAGCTTCGAGAAAGTTCATATTATTGGGCAGTTCGAACAAGATCGGTACGGAGTTGTGCGCTAGCGCCGCCAAAATTGATTCCGAGAAACAAAAGACCAAAATTGGCGATAGAGAAATGCAGATATGTCTCATTTCCAAATTTGCGGGATCTTGCGTTGGACTTGGACAACAGGTCATAAGGTGGACTTTCTCACTGCGCCACGGGCTCAAGTTTCCCGATTCTAAATGAGTTATTGCTTGCACATTCTAGCACGAAATCCATCGATAAGCACTAATTCACGGGACGCATAGCGATTGGTAGCAAGCTATTTGCGAGAAGACAGGCGCCCTTCGTCCTCCATGCTGATCTCGCCGCCGAACTCGTCCTCCCCATACTCCAGCGCGAGCACGCCCAAAGATCATCGATTTCGCTTAATCGCACGGGTCTATGCTGGTTGGCTCGAATGTTTCTTAATGTGCAGGTTTCTCGCGCGCCGTCAGCATCGGCAGGCGCATGGCGGTGTGCGCCGCGTGCAGGTCCTCGGCCAAATCGGAGGTGCCCATGACCAACGCCGCCAGCCGCGGGCTGGCGGCGGCGATCGAGGCGGCTTCGAGGATCGCCCGCGGCGTCTCCATCATGACCCAGACGCCGAGGCTCTCGGGCGCGCCCGCCTCATCGAGCACGGCCAGAGCCTGGCGCACGCCATCGGCGCTCTCGATCTTGGGCAGCAGAATGGCATCCGCCCCGGCGCACGCCAGCGCCACCAGATCGTCGCGCCC
>CAZVDW010000073.1:0-11668 GCA_964625645.1 uncultured Rhodospirillaceae bacterium | reverse complement strand
ACCGGCCCGTCGAACTCGACGCCCTCCAAAAGGTCGGCGCTGCTTTGCACGCTTTGGCGCAGAATCTCACGCTCCTCCTCGCTCAGATCGTCGGTCTTGGTGAGCAGCTCGCGCGGCACCAGCACCTTGCCGAGATTGATCAGGCTGGCGGCGATATCGGCCGTATCCGCTTCGATGCGCGAAAGATCCATCTCTTCGGCAACGGCCCGCGAGACCTCCGCGACACGCGCCGAATGGTTGGCGGAGAACGGATCGCGCCGGTCCACAACGGCCATCAGCGTCTGCACGAGCTGGCGCAGAATGCGCTCGCGGCGGTCGCGCTCGGCGCTGACTTCGGTGAGATCGTCGAGCAGCACCAGGGCGCCGGCAGGCCGCAGGGCGGTGGCCGGGATCGGCAAATGGCTCGAGCGCAGAATGCGAAGATCCGCCTCGCTATCACCCTCGATCCGCTGCACGTCGTCCTCGGTTTCCTGGTTGTCGATGACCCGCTCGTTGATGCGCTGATAGCTGCGCGCCCGGGCGGCTCCCATGACGCCGGACATCAGCTTGCCCATCATGTCGCGCGGATGCATCTCGACATCCTGGCTCGCCGCCATGTTGGCGAAGGTGTAGCGGCCGCTGCCATCGACAGCGAAAATCGGATTGGGCAGGTTGTCGGTCACCACGCGCAGGAATTCCGTCACATTGGTGAACAGCTCGGCACTGATGCGGTATTTTTCCGCCGCCTCCGCCTCGCGCACGGAGGTCGAGTAGAGCCAGATGATGACCATCGCCGCGGCAAGGGCACCGATGATGGCGACGAAGATGGTCAGGGTCCAGGCGGAGCGGGTCTGGATCTCCGTCAGCGCCGCCGCGGTCGGCACGGTGCGCACCAGATACCACGGCGCCCGGGCCAGCTTACGGCCTGTCGTCAACACCTCGACACCGTCATAATTGGTCTTGATAGCCGATGCCCCGGGCGATTCCATGACAAATGCCGCTGCCAGATCCTCCCTGTCCAACGACAGCGGGGTCCGTGCCAAAGGCGCGCTGCCGTCCGCCAGGGGGGAAATGAACTCCACCGTGCTCTCGGTGGCGCGCACGAGATAGGTCTCGGCGCTTTCCACGGTCTCGCCCGGCTGTATCAGGCGCGAGAAGAGCCCGTCGCCCACCAGCTTCAGGCCCACGGCAACGCCGATGATCTGGGATTCGTCCTGCACGGCATAGATCGGCACCGCCAGGCCGATGGTCAGCTCCTCGGAGGAGCCCATCCCATGTGCAGATCGTAGAGCCCCTCCCCGCCACCGGCCGCCACGGCCATGGCCTGACGCAGCTCCGGGCTTGGCGGTGGCATGCCGGCGGTCTTCACCAGCGGCTCGCCGGCAATGTCGGTCAAGGCGATGCCGGCGACGCCGAGGCGCGCCACGTTGGCCGGCACATTCGCGCCGCGCGGCTCCTCCGCGAAGCCGTCGCGCTCGGCGATAACGGTGACCAGGCTTTCGAGATACTCCCGTTCGGCGAGATCGATATCGAGATCCTCGCCCTCTTCGGCATAGACCAGCTCGGTCATGTAGAGCTGGAGCGATTGGTTCTCGGCCAGGCCGCGCAGCACGTCGTATTGCGCATCCAGCCAGGCGTCGACATCAGCGCCGCGGCTATCGGCAACGATACCGGAGCGCTCGTACCAGGAATCGATATCGCGTTGCTTTTGGGCACCGACATACTCGACGACCTGCCAGATGCCGATCGCAGCCAACACTGCAAGCGCCGCGCCCGCTGTGATGACGATTCGCTTGACCTTTTTGCTGATGGCCGATGTCTCGGCAGCGATCTGATCGCTCATCCCGACCCTGTCCCCCTATGCGCGACTATGCCGACCGCACCAATTTGCCGGTGGCGGCACGGATCAAAAGCCCGTTACGCGACGCTCAATTGTCTTTCCAGCACCGCATCGAGCCCCAATTTGATGTAAGATAACCTACTTTGTCGTAGCAAACCGAGCATCGATTCCGCGAGAGTTACTCTAAAATGTTACGAAATCACGCGCAAGTCATTGGAAGAAGGCGATTTTTATCGTCCGGACTATGCTTAGCAGGAGGCGCCGCCATGACGCCGCTCCTTGCCGGTCCGGCCGCGGCGGCGAGTTCACCAAGCATCTTCAACAGCACCGAGAAGCCCAAGAAGGGCCTCAAGCCCTTCCCGAAATGGCGCGACGCGCTGGAGAAATTCTATGTCGAGCGCGCCGACAATCCCGGCAGCTGCGCCGATCTCTCATTCAACCGCTGCCATTATCAGGAATGGTTCACCGAGTTGGAACGGCTGGCCACGATCAAGAAAGCCAAAAAGCAGCTCAACGCGCTCAACAAGTTCATGAACGAGCACAAATACATCGTCGATTCGATCAATTGGGGCATTCAGGACTATTGGGCGACACCGGGTGAGTTCTTTCAGCGCAATGGCGATTGCGAGGATTACGCCATCGCCAAGTTCCTCTCCCTGCGCGCCATAGATGCCAAGGTCGACGCGCTTCGCATCTTCATCGTCGACGACCTCAATCTGCGCGTCGGCCACGCCATCCTGGCGGCCTATGTCGGGCGCAAGGTCTATATCCTCGACAATCAGCTATCCATCGTCGTCGAGGCGCGGCGCATCCGCCACTACAAGCCGATCTACTCCCTCAACGAAGACGGCTGGTGGCGCCACAAGGCGGCCTGACGCTTCAGTTTTCGGGCGCGAGCCGAGGCACCACATAGGGGCCTTCCGGGACAAAGGCGATATGCGGGTCGCCCGCGGCGACGACGCTTTCGGCGATGGCTTCCTCGACCGAGTCGATCATCTCCACGCCCGTCAGGGCGCGGTCTTCGCCGCTCAGGCCACTGGCGTAGAGGCGGACGCGGCCTGCGCGCATGGGCTTGAGCTGTTTTTCGGTCTGCCACTCGTCGACCGCCGCGTGGCGCTTGGCCAGCAGCGAGTCGAGAAATCCGTCGGGCCCGAGCGCAAGCAAGCGGCGCTGGGCATCGACGAACTCGTCTGATCCCATGCCTTCGGCGCATTCGGACGCGACAATCAGCGTGCCGCCGGGGGCCAGCACGCCGAGTGGCCCGACCATGCCTTTGACGGTCTGATAATAGGTGCTGTCCAAAGGATAGCCGGCACAGCTCGTCACCACGGTCCGGTAGCGGCGCGGAACCCTGAGCTCCGCGAAGGGGCGGGTGAAGGCGACGGCCTGCAAGTGGCTTTCGACGATCTCGCCGAAATTGACGAATGACACCCGGCGGGCATTGTCGATCACCGCATTGACCGCCAGGGCGCCGCCGACCATGCCGACGATCTCCAACTGGTCCTGATGCAACGGATTGCCGTCGAGAATGCCGTTGTCGGCTTTCGGATCCTCCATATAGCGCGCGCTGTGGAAGGTGGTGATGGTTTCGGCATGGGCGATGCCGGGCGCGATCACCTTGCGCCCGCCCGAATAGCCGGCCATGAAATGCGGCTCCACGAGACCGGTGGCGATACGCAGGTCGGCCTCGACAAAGCGCCTGTCGAGCTTCACCACATTGCCGCGGCTGGTGGTGCCGACATCAACATGCGCCGCATCGTCGCGCGCGAAGTGATTGACCACGCTAACCGTATCCAGCACCCAGTCGTCGCCGACCACGCGGCGCAGCTCCTCGCCCTCGTTGGGGCGATGCAGGCCCGGCGCCACCAGCACCGTAATCGCCTCGGGCGCCATGCCGGCAGCGAGCAAGGTGCGGATCAGCGGCGGCAGGATGACACCGTTGGGGACCGGGCGCGTCACATCGCAAATCAAGATACAGGCGCTCTCCACCCCTTCCGCCAGCAAGCGCAGTTCCGGCGCGCCGACCGGCTCCGCCAGGGCCTGGGCGACGGCTGCCACCGCGTCGGCGAGCACGGGCATATGCGGCTTCTCCAGGAGATCCACCTGCCAGGCGGCATCGATCTCGACCGCCAGCCTGCCCGCGCCATACAGCAAGTCAACGTGCATCGACGGCCCTCAATATGCGCAAGGCGGCACAGGCGGCGCCATAGCCATTGTCGATATTGACGGTGAGAACACCCGGACTGCAGCTCGTCAGCGACGCCCTGAGCGCCGTCTCGCCGCCGCTCGCCACGCCATAGCCCGTCGAGGTCGGCACCGCCACCACCACACCCGGAACCAGACCGCCCAATACGCTTACCAGCGCCGCATCCATGCCGGCCACGGCGATGAGCACCGACATCTCGCGCAGGCGCTCCACCTGGTCGAGCAGGCGCCAAAGCCCCGCCACCCCGACATCGAAGACGAGCTCGCAGGGCTCGCCGGAAAATGCCAGTGTTCGCGCTGCCTCATAACCCGGTCCGGCATCCGAGGTCCCGGCCGTCACGACGGCAACGCGGCTCGCCCCGTTCGCCGGGGCGGGCTCGCCGAAGACCGCCGTGCCTGACAGCGCGTGATAGTCGAGCGCACTCTGATGATGCCCCGGCAGCGCCGCCAGCCCCGCCTCATCGAGCCGCGTCAGCAGCAGCGAACTCCCGTCCGCCCCTGCCTCGTCGAGAATATGGGCGATCTGCGCGGCGCTCTTGCCGGCACAGAACACCGCCTCGGCCAGGCCGATGCGGGCGTGGCGATCCTTATCGAAATTGACTTCGTGACCGACGCTCATGCTTCCTTCGCGTGCAAGAAGGCGCTGCCCATGCGATAGGGCTCGAAGCGCACCGGCAGCTGCGGTGCCACCGGTCCCATGATACCGGCGACGGCGTCGCCGAGCGATACACAATCACCAAGGCGCGCCAAGCTGTCGCCGTCAAGCTCGATCACCACCGCATCGTTGCGCACGCGGCAGCGCACCGTGCGCGACCGCAATTGCCGCTTGACGAAGCGCTCGCTGGCGTCCACCGCCGCCAGCAAATCGGCCTCGACGCGAATGCCGGTCTCGACGCGGCTCGACAGGCAGGGCGATGCCGGCAATTCCGCCACGTCGTCTAGTCCGAGCTCCGCCGCCAGGGCGCGCACCGCCTGCTTGTCCATGCCCGCCTCGACGAAGGGATGGCGCACCTGGCGTTCCGCCGCCGCGTCGAGGCCCGGGCGATAGTCGCCGAGATCGTCAAGATTGGCGCCGGACACGACCACGTGCTCCATATACTGGGCGATGCTGTCGTAAAGGTTGGTCTTGCACCAGTAACAGCGGTTGACCGGATTGGCGCGATAGCGCTCGTCTTCGAACTCGCCGGCATCGAGCACGCGCAAGGACCAGCCGTCGCGCTCCGCACGCGCACGCACGCGCTCGGTGGCCAGTGGCGGCACGGCGGGCGAGACGGCGTGATACATCGTCACGGCATCCGGCGCATGGCGATGGGCGAAGGCCGCCAGGGTCATGCTGTCGACCCCGCCGCTTACCGCCACGCCCACGGCACCGATGTCGTCGAGAATGGCTTCGAGCCTGTCACGCATCATCATCGTCCCGCGTCTCCAACGCCCGACGCTCGACCTCACCTCGGCGGTGAACGCGCTTCGCCCGATCGCCGATCCTGGCCAAATCGGCCATCTCCGCCTTGGCCGTCAGCTCACCGCCGGGTCTTGCCACGATCTTAGCGCGAATAGCCCCGTCTCCACCATCCACGACGACCTCGCGGCGTTCCAGCACCTTGCGGTTCTGTATCGTCCAGCGCAGGCCGATGGTTGCAGTTTCCGAGAAACAGGCAGCGGCCACGGCATCGCAGGCCTCGGGCCGGGCCAGCACCTGAACCTGGCTGGCGAGACGGCCAGCCTTGCCGATGACGGCGCCTTGGCAGACATCCAACACGCCGTCATGGGCCCGCAGCCGATCGAGCCCGAGTGCCAGGTCCTCCGGGCTCTGATCGTCGACCTCGAAGGTGATCACGACGACCTGGTCGGCATCCGGCTGTTTGACCGTGTCAAAGAGTTGGACCCGCAGCATGTTGCTGCGCCCCTCCAGGGTCGCCGTACCGAAGCCGTGGCCCACCGCCAACAGGCGCCGGGGTGTCGGGTCCGGTGCCTGGCTTGGCGCCACATGCCTTAGGATCGCTGCCCCGGTGGGCGTGATGCGCTCGCCCTCGATGCCATCGTCCACAAGCGTCATGTCGCGCAGCAGCAGCAGCGTTGCCGGCGCCGGCACGGGAAAGGTGCCATGGGCGATGCGGATCATGCCGCGTCCGCGCGGCAGGGCACCGCAGCTCCACGTCTCCACGCCGACAGCTTCGATCAAGGCCGCGGCGACGGCAAGATCGACGATGGTATCGAGCCCGCCAAGCTCATGGAACTTCACGTCTTCCGCGGCGAAGCCATGAACCTCGGCCTCGGCATCGGCCAATAGGGACAATATGGCGAGCGAGCGCTCGCGTACCGGTACCGGCAGCGCCGCCCCGGCAAGCCGCTCGCGCACCGCGCTGGCGACGGTCGAATGGGGCGGATTCGGACAGCAGACGCGAAAGCGGCTGCCGACCAGCCTGCCGTCATCATGCGGCAGGATCTGGGCTTCGACGGCCGGCAAATGTAGGGCTGCAATGGTTTGCTGAACCAACGCCTCGAGATCAGGCCGGGCATCGACCATGGCGGCGGCAAACATGTCGCCGGCGGCGCCGCCCACCGCGTCGAGGTGGATATGCATCAGGCGGCGTCGCGAATGACAGGAACCAAGGCGGCACGGACCACGTCGGAACCGGCATCGCGGCGATGGGCGTTCTCGCTCAAATGACGCCGCCAGGCACGGCCGCCGCGACAGCCGCGAAACAGTCCCAGCATATGCCGCGTGATACTGCCAAGCGGCACGCCTGCGGCGCGTTGGCGGTCGATATAGGGCAGCATGCTCTCGGCCACTTCGCCCCGCTCCACCACGGACCGCGCGTCACCAAAGATACGCCGGTCGACCCCGGCCAGCAGATACGGCGTTTCGTAAGCGGCGCGGCCGAGCATGACACCATCCACCTGCGTCAGGTGCTCCACGGCCTCGTCGAGGGTCGTGATGCCGCCATTGATGACGATCTCGAGATCGGGGAAGTCGCGCTTGAGCTTGTAGACGCGCTCATAGTCGAGCGGCGGCACGTCGCGGTTCTGCTTCGGGCTCAATCCGCCAA
Source organism: uncultured Rhodospirillaceae bacterium (assembly GCA_964625645.1). GTDB lineage: Bacteria > Pseudomonadota > Alphaproteobacteria > UBA7887 > UBA7887 > UBA7887. Next base: position 4,594 of record CAZVDW010000073.1, on the reverse strand, counting down.
GGATGGCGGGGCGCGCATGGATGATGAAGCTGCGCACGCCGGCCGCCGCCACGATGCCAACGAAGTCGTCCAGGAAAGCGGCCTCGGTGCGGTCGCCGATGCCGATGCGTGTCTTGACCGTGACCGGCAGCGCACATGCCTCGGCCATGGCCGCGACACAGCGCGCCACCAGCTCCGGCTCGGCCATCAGGCAGGCCCCGATCTTGCGCTGCCGCACCCGATCGCTGGGACAGCCGACATTGAGGTTGACCTCGTCATAGCCCCAGGCCTCGGCAAGTGCGGCGCAGCGCGCCAGCCCGGCCGGGTCGCTGCCGCCAAGCTGCAAGGCAAGCGGCTGCTCGCTGGCATCGAAATCCAACAATCGCGCACGGTCGCCATGCAGCAGCGCGTCGGCGGTAACCATCTCGCTATAGAGCAACGCGTGGCGGCTGATGCGGCGCAGGAAATAACGGTCGTGCCGATCCGTCCGCGCCATCATCGGCGCCACGCAAAAGCGGTGGTCAGGAGTCATCAATGGCCCAAGTCATCCCAAGTTAATTGGCGGCGCAGCCTACCACCCAAGAGCCTCGGGAACATCAGCGAAAAGCGGCCTCAACTCGGGTATCCACTCCTGCTGCCGTTGTATCTCCCGCCATACCGTCGGGTGCGGCATGCTCGTGATGCCGTCCCGCAAACGCCCTAATTTGGCCGGCGGGACGGCATCATCCCGCAATACTCGGTACTCCAAGAGACGAGCGCGATAGGAGCCGTAGGCATTCCGTCTCGCCGCCGTCAGAACATCCCGGTTCAGCTTGAGTGCCTCGATCGTGAACTCCGCTCGAAACTCATCCCGACCCGAGAGTCCCTCCCTCGGCAGAAACATATAGGTGTCCACTATCTCAAGATCGAGATAAGCCAGCGGATCTTCGTCCCTCGGGTTGAGGAATGCGGGCTTGCCTGCCGCGGGCTTCCTGACCGGCGCACGCCTCGGGCGCGTGACAATGACCTTTTCTCCATTCCTGTTGATGACCGCGAACTTGTTGTTCTTGCCACCATTGCATGGACCACAAGCGTAAACGTAGTTGTCCCATACGAAGACAACCTCCGGATACAGATCCTTGGGCTTGATATGCTCAACCTCGTCGCCAACCGAATCTTCGCAATAGCAGCACCTTTGTGCGCCGGCACACATGGCTGCCAGCCCGGCTTTCACAGGCCTGAAATACGCTCTCCCTCTGTGCTTGGGAAATAGATCCTTGGCGGCCACCACCTGCGCGGCATAGCCGCCAGCTGCATCGACTTCCTGCTGGGAAGCCGCAAGTGCGGTCAACGTCGCGGCACCGAGGCCGGGATCGGTCAGACCCAGCATCGGCCTTTATTCCGCCGCTGTTTCGGCCGAACCGCTTGGCAGCGCCGCTTGCAGCGATGTCAGCTCATTCTGCTCAGGCCCCGAGAGCTTCTTGTTCAGGCGCTTGCGGTTTAACCGCGCCAGGCGCATCAGCTTGTCTTTCGACGCGGCCGAGCGGGTGACGTCCTCGCCGAAGAACTCGGTGCCAAAGGCATCCAGGATATTGCCATCCACCAGGCGGCCAAACTCGATTCCCTCTATGCGCCGCGCATCGTCATCGGTACCCGGTGTGGGTAATCGCCAAATGCTGCCGTTGGCCGCTGCACGGCAGATGATTGGGCTGTGCGTGGTGACGAAGAATTGGACATTAGGAAAACGCTGAACAAACCATTCGCCAATGCGCGCCTGCCAAGTCGGGTGAAGATGCGCGTCAATCTCGTCGATAGCCACGACGCCGGGTAGGTCTATAAGCCCGTTCTTCGAGTCCATGGCTCCAAGGGTTCGCTCGGTTCCGAATACCACGAACATCTGCCGCAGCAACTCGAATGTCAGGCTGAGAATCGAGCGATAGCCGTCGCTCAATTCCTCGACCGCTACTTTGCGGCCTTGACCGTCAATGACGACAATCTCGTCCGACCGGATTTCCTCGATTCGGGAGCAATGCGGCAGCAACCCTGCCGCGTTGATGAAGTCCACGACAGCATCGCGCACAGCGGTCGCGTCACTATCATCCTCAAGACTGCGGAACTGCAATTCCCGCAACCAACGCAGACACTCGGTCAGCGCCACGTTTTCGCCGAAAGCCGACAAGTGCGGCGCCAAGCGAGGATGGGTTAGATATAATCTCTCAACATCCGGATCACCGCCTGAAAAGCGGCGAAATGGCCCAAACGAGGCTGAGAACCAGCCGTTACCCCCACCATGTACGGTCCGATCCACGTTACCGCTCGAGAAGTGGATTGTCGCACGTTTGCTCACGCTCTTGTCTATACCAATCGTTGTCTCCGCCCTAATTGCGCCCTTGGATTGCCTGCCTTTGCCTTTCCAAGCATCCTCCTTATGTTGACGCAGGGTTACCTCAATATGGCCTTCTTTCGAGTTCGTAGGAATCCATCGTGACCAATCCTGGCGCAGGGCATGGGCGTTCTCGGACCCGACCAGCACCAAGGCAAGGGCGCGAATGACACTGGACTTGCCAGCACCATTTTCACCTAAGATCACATGCCAACCCGCCTGCTCGTATTCGTCGAGAGACAAGTCGAGATGTCGGATCGCACGAATATTCTCGATTCTCAGACGCTGAACATACATGGCGTCAGTCTCGCTTGTTTGGCCCGCACACTGTGACGCGACATACCTGCGGCGGCAAGAGCCAAACCACTAGCCCCCGGCCTCTACCCTGCCGCGCTCGATGATGTAGACCTGATCGACCAGGTCTTCGGAATGGGTCGAGTCGGATTCGGACAGCAGCACCGACAGGCCCTGGTCCTTGAGGCCAGAGAGCACTTCGACGAGGCGGCCGGCGAGCGCCGGAGCGACGCCCTCGAAGGGCTCGTCGAGGAGCACGAGCTTGGTGCCGGTCATGATGGCGCGGGCCAGGGCGACCAGCTTCTGCTGACCGCCCGATAGCTGCATGGCGCGGCGGGCGGCAAGATTCTCGACCTCGGGCATCAGCGTGTAGATGCGGGCGATACGCGCCTCGGCATCCTCGATGCGCGTCGCCCAGGCCGGCACCAGGAGGTTTTCGCGCACGGTAAGCTCGGGGATCAGACGCCGGTCCTCGGGCATATAGCCGATGCCGAGCCCGGCGCGCGCATGCGCCGGCAGCGCGCCAAGGTCGCCACCGTCGAAAGCGATATTGCCGCTGCTGCGCGGAATAAGCCCCATGACCGAGCGCATGAAGGTTGTCTTGCCGGCGCCGTTGCGGCCCATCAACGCGGTCAGGCTGCCGGGCGCCACAGTCAGAGACACGCCGTCGAGAATGGTCGCGGCGGCGATGCGGACATGCAGGTCGTTAACGCTCAACATGGCCTAACCTATCGCCGCCGGTGGAGTTCGGGTCCGACCACATGGGTGCGCACGTCGGCATCCGCCAGCACCGTCTCGGGCGGGCCGTCGGCGATCACCCGGCCGTCATAGAAGGCCAGCACCCGTTGGGCATAGCGTTCCACCACCTCCATGTCGTGCTCGACGAAGAGCAGCGTCATGCCCTCGCCCTCCAAGGCCGCCATGATGGTATCCATCATCGCGCCTTTCTCGTCGGCGCTGACACCGCTGGTCGGCTCGTCGAGCAGCAGCAGGCTGGTCTCGCCCGCCATGGCCATGGCGATATCGAGCAGCTTGCGCACGCCCTGGGGCAGCTTGCCGACGATCTGATCGCGGTATTCGTCGATTGAGAAACGCGTCAGGGCCTCGTCGGCGGAAGCGACCATCGCGGCATGATAGAGCGGCCGCCATCCATTCGGTTTCGCCGAAACCGCAATTCCCAGCGCTATCATCATGTTGTCGAGCACGCTGAGCTCGGGAAATATCTGCGGGATCTGGAACGAGCGGTGAATGCCGAGCCGCGTCACATGGCGGGGCTCGAGCCGGGTGATGTCGCGCCCGTCATGACGGATGACGCCGGAATCGGGCTTGAGGTAACCCGTGACCATATTGACGAAGGTGGTCTTGCCGGCCCCGTTGGCGCCGATCACGCCGAGACGCTCGCCGGCCTCGACCGACACCGAGACGTCGTCGGCCGCGACCACCGCGCCGAAGCGCTTGTTGAGGTTTTCGGTTGCCAGCACCGCCGCCATGTCAGGAGCGCTCCTTGCGCAAGCGGAAGATCGACCACAAGCCGCCGGGCAGGAACAGGATGACGAGCAGCAGCGTGCCGCCAAGCAGCATCTGCCAGAAATTGGGGGCGTATTGGAGCGCGTAGGTGCGAACCAGCTCGAAGATCAGGGCGCCGACGAAGGGTGCCGCGACACTGCCCGTGCCGCTCAGAATGGCGACGAAAACGAACTCGCCGGACTTGGTCCAATAGACGAAATCCTCGGGCGTCACATGGCCGATGAGGAGCGCCGTCAGGACCCCGCCGAGCCCCGACAGCATCGCCGCCAGCATGTATTTGATATGGATGGCGCGGCGCACCGAGATGCCGAGATATTCCACCCGCACCTCGTTCTCGCGGATGGCCTCGCCGATATAGCCCATGGTGGACGAGAGATAGCGGTGCGCGACAAAGGCGCAGAGGAACGAGAACAGGCAGATCAGACCGTACAG